>NZ_RSCK01000004.1:0-153689 GCF_003991895.1 Chroococcidiopsis cubana SAG 39.79 | reverse complement strand
CTGCGTTGCGTACCCTTCGGGAAGGCTTCGCCAACAGAATGACATCCATGATTTTTTGATTCATGCAGGAGGTCTAATGATAATCGCTATATGTAAAAAAAAATAGCCAGTTGTTGCTGGCTAAGAAAATCTATATGACTGACAGAACTTTTAAAGTAAAAATACTCTAATGCTATACATCTACACGCGACTCAGAGATCAAATTTTGAAATCTTTCGTCTTGAGAAATGGTATGAAAGACCGAGCTATTCTTGGCAAGAGTACGATACTTATCTGGACTGATTTGAATTGCCTGTTGTAAGCTAATAACTGCTTGTTCGGCTTGCGATTGCAAAGCATAACAGCAGGCAATATTGTACCAAAATATAGGTGTATGAGGCTGGACTTCTAAAGCTTTGGTGTAAATGGCGATCGCTTCTTGGTAACGGCACAATTCATACAAAGCCAAACCACAATCGTACCAAACTGCCATATCTTGAGGTTGAATGCTAAGAGCATGTTTGTAGCTAGCGATCGCTGCTTCTTTTTCACCAACTTGTGCTAGAGATAGTCCCCTGTTATACCACGCCCAAAAATCATTAGGCTCCAACTCAACAGTGCGATCAAAACAGACGACTGCTGCTGTGAAATCTCCTAATTTTCGCAGCGCTACCCCCTTGTTGTACCAAGCCTTGCTATATTCTGGATCGATTGCCAAAGCGCGATCGAAGCTAGCTACTGCTTTGGTATATTCACCCCAGTCGCTTAGAGTGATGCCGCGATTATTCCAAGTCAAGAGATCGTCAGGTTGGAACTCTAGAGCGCGATCGAAGCTATCAACTGCTGCTGCATATTGCTTGAGATGTCCCAGTGCCGTACCTCGGTTGTACCATGCCCAGTAAGCATCTGGTCGTAGCTGGATTGTTTTTTCAAAGTTGATAACAGCTTTTTCATAGCAACCCAGATCGATCAGAGTAATCCCTCGGTTGTGCCAAATTGTCGCCGCATCAGGGTTAAATTCTAAAGCGCGATCGAAGCTATTGAGAGCTTCAATATAACGACTCAGCTTACCCAGGGCAATTCCGCGATTGTGCCAAACCCAGCTAGCATCTGGACGCAGGGTAATAGCGCGATCGAAACTGGCGATCGCCTCTTCATGGCGGTTTAAACTACCCAAGGCTATACCTCGCTGCGACCAAGCATCAGCGTAATCTGGCTTGTATTCCACAGCTACATCTAAGCTTAGTAGAGCTTCTGCGTATTGTTCGGCTTTATTGCGACGCAATCCCTGTTGATAAAAAAATTCTGCCTCCAGACTGAGATTCCACTTCATAGATCTTGGCATCTAACCTAAGGATGATTTTATTTTGCAGATGCTCAACAAGATATCACGACTCAATCACAAAATGGTGAAGTTTGTATAGAAGAAGACTAGAAATTTGTGTATGGATGGTAATTGGTAATTGGTACTTGGTAACTGGTTGTTGCTATTTTCTTCTCCATCCTCCTCAACTCCCCCAGCTCTCTTCACTCCCTCAGCTCCCGAGAGCCCCCTCAGCTCCCTCAGCTCTCTTACTCTGCTCCCTGCTCTCTGATAACTGACAACTGAATTTTGGGTAATACAATACTAGCCTTGACAGAATGCTGGATTTGGGAGAGTTAAGGCAAAAGTTACTTGAAAACCAAGCAAGAGAGGTAATTCCTAGCGATGAACGACCACAATATGCTACAAATCACGTTTTTCTACACTAACGGTCAAATAGAAGCTTTCAATGTGGTTTTGCACGAAGATAATGCTCTGACTCCTCAAGAAATTCATCAGCGGATTTTGAAACATCTGGACAAACCTTGGTGCTTGCTACATTTGCCAGAACAAACGATTTGCGTCAATACATCTTGCTTGCTAAAAGTTGAAGTGAAGCCGACAATGTACGAACTACATGGGGAAGGAGTATTTTCTGATGTGCGGCGTGTAACTGCTCTTTCGCGGAGCGCCCAGCGGTAATTCAGGGGGAGTGGAGAATCGGGAAGACAAGGGGGACAAGGAAGACAAGGGGGACAAGGAAGACAAGGAAGACAAGACGAGAATGTCCTCATCTTTGCGTGAGCTAATACTAGCTTCAAACCTCCGAGAATGTCACAATATTCCTTTACAGGACACAAGAGAGAAATCATGACCATGCATCCTCTACTCCACCAAGCTTTTGCCCAAGGACGGGCGCTAAAAATTATTAGCGGTTTGAATAACCTCGATCACCAAAGCGTAGCAGCGACAGTCAACGCAGCCGATCGCGGTGGTGCTACTTTTGTTGATATTGCTGCTGACGTCGAGCTAGTGCAGATGGTAAAAACCTTGACAAATTTACCAGTTTGTGTATCAGCAGTTGACCCAGAAAAATTCGTCACCTGTGTAGCAGCTGGTGCAGATCTAATTGAAATTGGTAACTTCGATAGCTTCTACGCTCAAGGACGCAGATTTGAAGCAGAGGAAGTCCTCGCCTTAACAGAAATTACGCGATCGCTCTTGCCTGAAATTACCCTTTCCGTTACCGTTCCCCACATTTTAGAACTCGATCGCCAAGTGCAACTAGCAGAGGAGCTGGTAAAAGCTGGAGCTGATATTATCCAAACCGAAGGTGGTACGAGCAGCAGTCCCGTTCATCCTGGTACGTTGGGTTTGGTTGAGAAAGCTGCACCTACCCTCGCCGCCGCCTACGAAATCTCCCGCGCCGTGTCCGTACCAGTGTTGTGTGCTTCCGGTATTTCTAACGTAACCGCACCAATGGCGATCGCATCTGGTGCGGCTGGTGTGGGTGTAGGTTCGGCAATTAACCAACTCAATAGCGAAGTGGCTATGATTGCAGCCGTTCGTAGTTTAGTTGAATCTCTTGCCACTGTTAACCGTCCCGTTTTAAGAACTCAAGGATAGACCCCCTAAATCCCCCTTACACAAAGGGGACTGGGCAGATCCCCCTAAATCCCCCTTACACAAGGGGGACTTTTGGATTATTGTTTTCCGACTCCTGTACGGGCGCACAGCTGTGCGCCCCTACGATTCGACTCGTGTACGGGGCGCGTTTACCAAAAAACTTTGCTCTTACAGATATTCTGGGTGAACCCGCCTTTACGTTAAACAATCCTTCAGGCAATAAACGACCTGTTCTTGTGCTTCAGGAGAAAGTTCAGGGAAGATAGGCAGGGATAAAACTTCATGACAAGTTTGTTCCGAGATCGGAAATTGCCCTTGTTGGTAGTCTAAATTTTGATACACAGGTTGCAAGTGTAAAGGCAAAGGATAGTAAACCATCGAACCCACATCTTTTTCTTGTAGGCGCTGGCGGATCTCATCCCGATAATTGCTATTGGACGCACGGCTGTGTGTCCCTACGTCTAGCAAACGAATTGTGTATTGGTTCCAAACTCCCTCGCCGCCTGGTAATTCCTGGGGAATGACAACACCTGGAACTGGAGCGAGATATTCTTGATAGCGAGAAGCGATCGCCCGTCGTTGTTCGTTCCAAGTATCTAAATAACGTAACTTGACTCGCAAAATCGCTGCTTGTATAGCGTCCAGACGACTATTTAATCCAATATCTTCGTGATAGTAACGATTTTTCTCCCCGTGATTGCGTAGCATTCGCATCTTTGCCGCAATTTCTGGATCGTTCGTCGTCACCGCACCGCCATCGCCACAAGCACCTAAATTCTTTGTAGGGTAGAAACTAAAACAGCCAACATGACCGATGCTACCGACTTTTTGTCCCGCCCACAATGCTCCTGTTGCTTGGGCGCAGTCTTCAATCACAGCAAGTTTGTGGGTTTGAGCGATCGCCATTAGGGCAGTCATGTCAACTGGCTGTCCGTATAAATGAACTGGAATAATAGCTTTAGTTTTAGCTGTAATTGCTGACTCTACCTGAGTCACGTCAAGATTAAATGTTGGCGCGTCAATATCTACAAAGATTGGCTTAGCACCGACAGCACTAATAGTCTCAGTCGTAGCAAAAAAAGAAAAGGGCGTGGTAATCACTTCATCTCCAGCCCCAACACCTAACGCCCGCAATGCTAGCAGCAGTGCATCCGTACCGGAATTACAGGCGACGCACTCAGACACATTTGTATATGTGGCAAATTCTTGCTCAAAGTTAGCAACATTTGCCCCACCGACATAACCGCCAGAGGCAAGTACTTTGAAAACAACATCATTAATTTCAGTTGCAAGATCCGTATATTGCTGCGCCAGATTTAAGATAGGAACGCGAGTAGATTGAGTCACGCTTTGAACCATAAGTTTTTCTACTAGTTAATCAAATCAGAAGTTGTATCGCAAGAAAATGGCAAATTGGTTGTTGGTCATTGGTCATTGGTAGTTGGTAGTTGGTAAATTCTCCTCTGCTCCCTTGTCCCCCTTCGCCCCCTAATCCCCACTCCCTTCGGTCGTGGGGTCCCCGAGTTCCCCCTTGTCCCCCTTGTCTCCCTTGTCCCCCTTGTTCCCTCACTCCTCACTCCTCACTATGGACACTCTAATTAGACTCGATTTAGTAGATTTTGTTCTGGCTGTAGCGCTGATGGCGATCGCAATAGGGCTATCGGCTGGGCAGCGTTTGGGCTTAGAGTGGAGTTTGGCGATCGCGACGGTAAGAACGATCTTGCAACTGTTCGTCGTGGGAGCGATTTTAGATATTATTTTTCGGATAGATAACCCTTGGGCGGTGCTAGCGGTAGTGCTGGTGATGCTGACAATTGCGGCGGTGGTGTCTCGCAACCGGATTGGCAAAAAGATTCCCCGCTTGCTACCTCTAGTTTGGATTTCAATATTTGTCAGCACGGCTTTTACTTTAAGCTATGTCAACCTGCTGATCGTTCAACCGCAGAAGTGGTACGAACCGCAATATATCATTCCTTTGGCGGGAATTATTCTAGGAAATGCGATTAATGGGGCGGCGATCGCGGGGGAGCGTCTTGTCAGTACAATTAATGCCAGCCAGCTAGAGATTGAGACTCATTTAAGTTTAGGTGCGACACCCCAACAAGCTGTAGCTCAGTACCGTAAAGATGCTATCCGCGCTGGGTTAATTCCAATCCTGAATCAAATGATGGTCATCGGTATCGTTACCCTTCCAGGCATCATTACAGGACAAATTCTCAGCGGCGTGAGTCCCCTCGATGCTGCATCCTACCAAATTTTAGTCATGTTCATGCTTGCCTTCACTAACTTAGCCACAGCAATTCTCGTTACCCAAGGGCTTTGTCGCCAATTTTTCAATTCCGCCGCGCAGTTGGTTCGGTGAATTGGGGAGTCGGGAGTCGGGGACAAAATTCAAAATTCACGCATTGGGACAAGGGGGACAAGGGGGACAAGGGAGCAACTACCAATTACCCATTACCCATTACCACAACTCACTGCTCGCTACTCACGTTCTTAGGTGTATAAGAATGCATTTGCCCGCCATCAGAAGCATAAATTTGTAGGGGTAGGCGAGTCGCGTTGCTAATGCCTTCGAGAACTTGCTTGAGGGTGCGATATTGAGTCGCGATATCAGCTTGGGCTTTTGAGTCAGCCCTGAGTCTGGCGTTGATAAATGTTTTCTCGACAGCCTGTTCGTAGCTGGAAGTCAACTGAACGAAGATTTGTTTGTTATCTAACTTGTATCTACATACCCGAATTCTACCGGAGCAAGCGCGATCGAGGTCGGCGCGAACTTTTTGGGTGAGATTAGCGCCTTGCAGGTTGCTGTTAGCTTGTTCGAGCTTCGCGGTATAAGTATTAATTAGCGATCGCGCTCGGTCGTAATACTGAGTCCCACTAGGAATCTGTTGAGCGAAGATTAAAGCCTGTCTCCAGTTGGTTTGAGCTGTAGCAAATTGATTTTGTTGTTCTTGCCGTTCGGCAAGTTCGGCGGAGTTTACTGCTTGGGAAAATGCTTTGGTGGATATTGTTTCTTTGGCAACGCGATCGCTAGCTGCTTGAAGTTGAGGGCGATATTGTGCGAGTAGTTGCTGTGCTTGTTGGTAAGTTGTACTCGACTGCGGAATCGAGCTAAGATTATCTACTGCGTTTTGCCAATTGGTACGAACTATTTGCCAAGCTTGTAAAGATCGCGCCGTCAGTTGCTGTTGTTGTGCTGCCTGCGCTGAACTTTGCGCTTGAGGGAATTTTTGAAATGCTTGTTGCTCCGCTTGCATTTTCTGCTCTACAGCCTGCAAGCTGCCTCGGTACTCAGTAGTTTTTTTCTGTGCTAAGGGATATAGATCGCTATCTTTAGGAACCGCAGATAAAGAGGCGATCGCTCTTTGCCACAAAGCTTGGATTGCCCGCCAGTCTTCTAAAGAGCGGATGGGTTGTTTCAGCTTATTTGCTGCTGTATCGCCTTCTTCCAACGCCGCCAGGACTCTATCTACATTAGTGGCTCGATTGGCGATCGTACTGGAAAAATTTTGTGCTTCCTGGTGGCGGCTCGACCAAGGTGGAATTTGTTTGAGTAGGTTATTTGCGTCTTGCAGTTGTTTTTCAGCATCAATTAATTCCGATCGCTGCCTGGCTCCTTGTACGATTCGATTTGACTCTTGATATAACTGCTTTGCTGTTGCGAACTGCTGACACCTACCAATCGTACAGGGGCTAGATAAGACATATGCACTGCTAAAGAATGCTACGATTGCGACTCCACCTCCAGCAATTAGCGCCGCCCGAGGAATTTTTGTCTTGGCTGCTTTCGGCAATCGCTGTAAGGGTAAGACAGGGTAGGGAAGTGTAGCTGTATTGATGTTTGTATTGGAGTCTGCCGTTGATTCTGCTGTTGATTCTGCTTGAGTTGCTGGTTCAGGCTTAGCGATTGTTTCTAACCGTTGCTCGAAAGATCGCGATCGCCAGGTTTCGCTAGACGTTTCCGGTGAAGAAGTTGCTGGGTTTAAACTTGACGTTTCGACGGGTACATCTTCTCGATTGACAACAGGCGTAGATTCTGCTGCCGGAGCCTCCTTGATTTGAGGTTCCTCGACTGGAGGCTTTAATGGTTGTGGGGAGGATATGGGATCGCTCTTCGTCTCAGTAATGGAATCGCCAGCAGTAATTTCAGCCTCATGTCGTGTTAGCGGTTCTGCTACTTCTGTAGGAAGGGATAATTCTGGCGCTGCCAGAGTGCGATCGCTAGTCAATAAATCGATGCTACTGGCTGCTAGTGGCTGTTCTGTCGTAATTGCCAGTGGTGTTTCAATCACAACCGGGCTAGTTGGCGGCTCTGACTCTTCTACGGCAGGAACAAAAGGCGCAGGTGGTGTTTCAATGACGTGACTAGCTGGTAGTGGCTCTTCTACTGTGGGAATTGGGGGTGCTGGCGTTTCATCTACAATGCTGCGATCGCCTGAGAATGGCTGCACCACAGGCGGAGATAATTCTGTCTCGGGTGGAGAGACGGTTGTTTCTGAAATAATGGGGGAAGGCTCATTTAATATCACCTGAGAGTCAGGAGCCACCTCCACTGGTTCTAAAGTGATATCGTGTTGAGCGTAAATTTGTTTTTGCCCCGCCTCTCTCAAATAAACCCTGACCGACTGAACTGCTTGAGGACGTAGAGACTGTAAAGCCTGCCCAATTGCAGTAAAAGTTTTATCAGTATCGAGATTGACTTGTGGTGGGTGTTGGCTCAAAATCACTAAAGCACCGTCATCGCCGATCGCGCAACCGACTTTCAGGCGATCGACTTGAGAAAACTCAGTTTGCAAGCGTTGGTATAGAATTCGCTCTAAAACTTGTAAATCTTCTGGCTTTGCTAGTTTCATATAACTTATAGCTTCTTATAGCTTGCTTGTGGTGATACTTATATTTGTATGATGTTAGCGATCGCCACCTAAGTGTACTCGTAGCAGCATTTACGCTCCTGTTATCGACTGCGATCGCCCGATAAGATTATTCTTCGAGCAACGACCGTAAGGCTGAGATTGCGATGATTTTACATTAAAAATCTATCAAAAGCTGCGTGAAGCGTCTTTCTTTAAAAAATTAATATCAAGTTTTATCAATTTTTATTTGCAGTAGAGACGCACCAATGAAAATCGAGCGGATAATTCAGCAACTAGTCGTAGGGGCGCACAGCTGTGCGCCCCTACTACAGGAATTGCTAGAAAAAACCTTAAGTATCCAACAGTTGCAAAATCCGCCCCAAGGTGATCTCTACCCAGTCGAGGCGGGAATTGAGATCGTAGCCCAAGCCGTGGATTGCTTTTTCTAAGAGGTAAGCATCTAGCAGAACTTGTAACTCAGTCTTGGTTTTGGGTAAGAAAGAGTCTTGAGAAGCGATCGCCAGATATGAATTGAGGAAAGCCGCACCGACGCAGGTAGACCAAAACTGCGCCCATTGCTGCATGACGGGTAAATTCTCTGTACGAAGCATTCCGCTTTCAATTTCGTTGCGCAGCCCAACGTTAGCAGCGTAATGAAAAGACTGCAACATATTGGCAACATCGCGCAAAGGAGAGCGTTTAATGCGGCGATCGCTTAAACTGCGTCCCGATTCTCCTTCAAAATCGGAGATGATGAAGTCTTTACCCGTATAGAGTACTTGTCCCAAATGATAATCGCCATGACAGCGAGTCCGCATAGCAGTAATTTTTTGGTTGAGGATCAGCCCAAAGCGCTCCATGATTTGCTCTTGGCGATTCAGGACATCTTGAGCTAATTCTTGGGCGTGTGGTGTCAGCGTTTTTAAACGTTGTCTGAGAACGATGAGGACTTGTCCCGCGAGATTGCGGGCTTGTTGGTAAATGGAACGTTGGTAAAATGTCGAGAATGGTTCTGGAGTAAATCCAGAATTGTCGCCATCAGCAGCAAGGGCGATATGCAGTTCTGCTGTCGATTGTCCCAAAATTTGAGCGCTGTCTAGATAAGAACCGATGGTTCGATTAGCCAAAGAAAATGGCTCGAACTCTTCTTCCTGAGTCCCCAGTACAGGCGCACTGCCAATTGCCCCTACCGACTCCCGACTCCCGACTCCCGACTCCCGACTCCCCATATCGATCAGATTTCCCCCTGGTATGGGGATCTCAGTCATTTCTGCATGTTGTGTTGTGACTAACTCAAAGTAATCTCGCAGGCTATCGAGGGTATATTCCCAACCACTACGGGTATCGCGGATGTATTCCTGTAATATCCCTACCGTAACTGGTGTTGTTGACGGACGGTGATATTCGATCGCTCCTACTAATGGGGCAAAGTGTTGCAAGCGTTTTTTCTCGCCCAAAAAGCGGCGAATTTCGAGATCTGGGTTAATTCCTTCTTCTTGCTGGCGGAAGAGTTTGAGTACGAGATGATTGTTGGGGTTAGCACCGTTAGCGCCCAATCCCTCATAGACAATAAAAGTCTTGCCCTGTTCTTGCTTCAATACTGTCGGTTCTAGAGGTTTTTTACCGTTGTGACTCGCTTGAGGATAGAGATCGGTAGCACTTGCCATGAGTTCCCCTGCCATACCTTTATACTGCCGCTGACAGGCGATCGCCTCAATCAACGAGGCAAGAAAACTTTTATCTGCGGTGGCTTCAAATAATACGCCGAATTTATCTTTACCTTGCACCAACAAATTAGCGACGATCGCACTGCGGTTATCTGTTAAAGTCTGTGTTGCTTGTTCTCCCTCGGCATAAGCCAGCAGCATCAAGTAAGTTTCTGGATCGCCCTGCACGTAATCTACCTGCAACCAAACGGCTCTGGCTTCGGTATTTTTGTAGGGGATGGCAACAACTTCGGCGATTTGTACCCCTTGAATTATTCGAGTTTTCGGATTGAACCAAGAACACGTAGACAGATATTCTGGCAGTATAGCTTCTAGTCTGACTCTTAAATCCTGTTGGGCAAAGATATTTTGCCATTTGCTATTGACAACTAATGTCGGTAACTCTGCTTGGGGTCTAGCAGGCTGAATTTCGCTCGGCTTGGCAACTAGACTCAACCAATAAAAGGCATAAGGGCTGATGCTAAAGAAGTAGGGAGTATCGCCAATCGCTGGAAACTCCGTGCGACCAAAAATTTCTACTGGAGTCGTGCCTTTAAAAGCTGATAAATCCAGTTCCACTGTTTGCACGAAGCGAGACAGATTTGCCACCACTAGAATATGTTCGCCTTGATAAGTGCGCGTAAAGGTAAGCACTTTGCGGTTATCTGGATGCAATAATTCAAAACTACCGCGTCCGAAGGCTTGGAAACGCTTGCGGGTGGCAATTAAGCGTTTCATCCAATACCAGAGAGAATTGGTATTAGCCCGTTGTGCTTCAACGTTGATGGCGGCGTAGTGATATTCTGAATCAATAATGACGGGTGAGTATAACTTTTGCGGATTAGCGCGGCTGAAACCAGCATTGCGATCGGAACTCCACTGCATTGGTGTCCGCACGCCATTGCGATCGCCTATATATACGTTATCTCCCATGCCAATTTCATCGCCGTAGTAGAGTACGGGAGTGCCAGGAAGGGAGAGTAACAGGCTGTTGAGTAATTCAATTTGGCGGCGATCGTTTCCGAGTAGAGGCGCGAGACGGCGACGAATTCCCAAATTCAATCGCATTGCCGGATCGCGGGCGTAGACTCGATACATATAATCGCGGTCTTCATCCGTCACCATTTCTAGCGTGAGTTCGTCATGATTGCGCAAAAACAGCGCCCACTGACAGTTATCGGGAATTGTTGGCGTTTGTTGCAAAATATCAAAAATGGGGAAGCTATCTTCCATCCGCAGCGACATGAACAAGCGCGGCATTAGCGGAAAATGGAAGTTCATGTGACACTCATCTCCATTCCCGTAATATTCTGCTGCATCTTCGGGCCACTGATTTGCCTCGGCTAGCAGCATTCGGTTGGGAAATTTGGCATCTACCCGCTGGCGGAGTTGTTTGAGAAAAACATGAGTTTCATCTAAATTTTCGCAGTTCGTTCCCTGCCGTTCGTAGAGATAAGGTACGGCATCCATCCGCAGCCCATCAACACCCATACCCAACCAAAAATCTAGCACGTCAAACACGGCTTCCCGCACGGCTGGATTATCGTAGTTAATATCGGGCTGGTGAGAGTAGAAGCGGTGCCAGTAGTAAGCTTTAGCTACTGGGTCCCAAGCCCAATTAGAAGTTTCAAAATCTTGGAAGATAATCCGCGCTTCTTGGTATTTCTCCGGCGTGTCACTCCAAACATAAAAATCTCGTTCTGGACTGTCTTTAGGCGCACGTCTCGCTCTTTGAAACCAAGGGTGTTGGTCGGAAGTATGGTTGACGATCAATTCTATAATGACGCGAATGCCCCGTTGGTGGGCGGCTTTCAAAAATTCGCGAAAATCGTCTAAATTACCGTAAATTGAATTAACATTCTTATAATCGGCAATATCGTAGCCATCATCTCTGAGTGGTGAGGGAAAGAATGGTAGTATCCAAACTGCGGTAACGCCTAAGTCTTGAAGGTAATCGAGTTTTTCCGTCAGCCCCCGGAAGTCACCGATCCCATCACTATTACTATCGGCAAAGGCGCGTACAGGCACTTCGTAGATAATGGCATCTTTGAACCAGAGGGGGTCATCTTTTAATACGTACTGCATGTTCTCGCTAGTTGTATTCCCAAAAACCACTGTTTCAAGTTATTGAGTCTAGCGCGATTTCCACAAGTACCCAGAGAGGGAAATTTAGGCATAGGGACGGGTTTCTTGTAGGGGCGGGTTTAGCAGATAAAATTTCGGTTGTAGTAGCAGATGTTTGGTCAAAACCCATTCCTACCTCATTTTCTACCCCTAGCAGCATGAAAAACAGACAATAACGCGCTATCTTCTATCCTGGTTCACCTCAAATATCCCTATGACATTCCAACGTGCTAGCGGCGTTTTATTGCATCCTACCTGTCTTCCCAGCCGATATGGAATTGGCGATTTAGGAAAATCGGCTTACGAATTCATCGATTTTCTCGCCAGTAGCGGACAAAAATTGTGGCAAGTTTTGCCTTTGGGACCCACGGGATACGAGCATTCTCCATACATCATGAATTTCAGCAGTTTTGCTGGCAATCCATTATTAATTAGTCTCGATACGCTAGCAGAAGAAGGATTGTTGAAGAAAGAAGAACTAAGTCCATTAGAAAATGTGGATTTGAATCGAGTTAATTTCGATCGCGTCATTCCGCATAAAACTAAATTTCTTAAAATCGCTTTTGAAAACTTTCAACAAGCTAATACTCATCAAAACCCCGAATACGCACAATTTTGTCAATCTCAATCTTACTGGCTCGATGACTACGTACTTTTTATGTCATTATTAGAAGCCAACGAAGGGAAAAGCTGGAATAATTGGGAACGAGCGATCGCGCGTCGAGAGCCAGATGCGTTGCCAGCAGCAAGAGATTCTTTAAAAGATAGTATCGCTTATCATAATTTCGTTCAATTCAAATTTTTCGAGCAGTGGAAACAACTACGAAAATACGCCAACGACAAAAATATTCAAATTGTCGGCGATATTTCAATTTATGTTTGTCACAATAGTTCTGATGTCTGGTCGAGTCCAGAAATATTTAAATTAGATCCCCAGACTTTTGAACCTACATATATCGCTGGCGTTCCCCCAGATTATTTCAGCGCTACGGGACAATTATGGGGAAATCCTGTCTATAACTGGGATAAATTGCAACAAACAAACTTTGCTTGGTGGATTCAACGCTTTCAAGCCACCTTAGAATATGTCGATATCGTCCGCGTCGATCATTTTCGCGGTTTTGAGGCATACTGGCAAGTCCCAGCAGGCGAAGAGACTGCCATTAATGGCGAGTGGATTAAAGCCCCAGGAGTAGAATTTTTTGAAACTTTAGGTAACGCTTTGGGAAGTTTGCCAATTATGGCAGAAGATTTAGGCATTATTACTCCAGAAGTCGAAGAATTGCGCGATCGCTTTCAATTTCCAGGCATGAGAATTCTGCAATTTGCCTTTGGAGACGACTCAAGTAATGCCTATTTACCTCACAATTATATCCATAACAGCGTCGTTTATCCCGGTACTCACGATAACGATACAGCTATTGGTTGGTGGAACAAAGCTAGCGACAAAGAAAAGCAATTTGTCGCGAAATATTTGGGTGACGAATCTGCGGCAAAAATAACAGAAATTAATTGGGAATTCATCCAACTGGCATTAGCCTCAGTTGCAGACTTAGCCATTCTACCTCTACAAGACATTTTAGGCTTAGACGATCGCGCCCGCATGAACGATCCCAGTGTCAATGCAGGCAACTGGCGTTGGCGTTACGAAAGTTCTGAAATGCTAACACCTCAACTACGCGATCGCCTATTGGAAATGACACAAATTTATAGCCGCTAATTAGGAAGTCGGGAGTCGAGAGTCGGGAGTTGGGGGACAAGGGAGACAAGAGAGCAATTCTAGTCACCAGCCACTAGCCACTAGTAACCGATCGCTGACAACTGATTCCTGCTTAGGATAGATAGTCAAGCTAATTCGGAATCGGTACTGTGTTGAGAGAGACTCTCCCAAAAGTAGGAAGAACCTTTAGTTAAATTCCTACTGTCATCAGTCATTCACTACTTAATACTTGACACGCAGTCAAACCTATGTATGTTGCACTCTGGCCAGGCAATGTCTATCCTTTGGGTTCCTGTTGGGACGGCAAAGGCACGAACTTCACCTTGTTTTCGGAAAATGCCACAGGTGTAGAATTGTGCTTGTTCGATCGCGATGACGAAGAAACTCGCATACAGCTAACAGAAGTCAGTAATTTCGTCTGGCATGGCTACATACCAGGTATAGGTCCAGGTCAACGGTACGGGTATAGAGTGCATGGACCATACGCACCCCAAGAAGGACATCGCTTTAACCCCAATAAACTGCTGATCGATCCGTACACAAAAGCGATCGCGGGGGAAGTTGGCAATGGTCCAGAATTATATGGTTACTCTTGGGAGTCTGAAGAAGCCGATTTATCGTTTTCCGATTTGGATAGCGCCCCATTGATGCCGAAATCGGTCGTTGTCGATCAAAGTTTCGACTGGGAAGACGATAAACTCCTGCGTACCCCTTGGAACGAGACAATTATCTACGAAACTCACGTCAAGGGTTTTACTAAGCTACACCCCGATATTCCCGAAGAACTACGCGGGACTTATGCAGGAATGGCACACCCAGCGGCGATCGAGCATTTGCAACGTTTGGGAATCTCCGCCGTTGAGTTGATGCCCGTACATCATTTCCTCTCCGTCCCAGGACATTTGGCGGATAAAGGATTGAGAAATTATTGGGGCTACGATTCGATCAATTATTTCGCGCCTCACTCCGAATACAGCTCTAGTGGCACTTTAGGCGAGCAGGTGAGGGAGTTTAAGGAAATGGTTAAAGCCCTGCACCGGGCTGGAATTGAAGTCATTCTAGACGTGGTATACAACCACACAGGTGAAGGCAATCACATGGGTCCTACCCTATCGATGCGGGGAATTGACAACGCCAACTATTACCGCTTGGTAGACGGCGACGCGCGATACTACATGGACTTTACAGGTTGCGGTAACTCCCTCAACGTGCGCCACGCCCAAGTTTTGAAGATGATCATGGATAGCCTGCGCTACTGGGTGACAGAAATGCACGTCGATGGCTTCCGCTTCGATCTTGCTTCAGCCTTGGCAAGAGAACTGTACGAAGTGGATCGACTGTCAGCATTCTTCGATATCATTCACCAAGATCCGACGATCGCGGATGTTAAATTAATTGCCGAACCTTGGGACATCGGTACGGGTGGTTATCAAGTTGGTAACTTCCCCGTTCTCTGGTCGGAGTGGAACGGCAAATATCGCGACACGGCGCGGGACTTCTGGCGTGGCGTGGACAGTACTCTGGGAGAATTTGCCTATCGGCTGACGGGTAGCCCCGACTTGTACTATCAAGAAAACGGACGGCGACCGAATGCTAGCATTAACTTCATCACCGCCCATGACGGATTTACGCTCAACGATCTCGTCAGTTACAACGAGAAACACAACGAAGCTAACGGCGAAGAAAGTCGCGACGGTGAAAGTCACAATCGGTCTTGGAACTGCGGCGCGGAAGGCGAGACAGACGACCCAGAAGTTTTGCAGTTACGGGAACGTCAGCGCCGGAACTTCCTCGTGACGCTGATGCTGTCCCAAGGTATCCCCATGATACTTGGGGGTGATGAAATGGGTCGGACGCAGCATGGAAACAATAACGGATACTGCCAAGACAGTGAAATTTCTTGGTTTAATTGGGATTTGGTACAGGGAAATACAGATTTATTAGATTTTACTCGCGAGTTGATCTATTTCCGCCGCCAACATCCTGTATTTCGTCGCCGTAAGTGGTTCCAAGGTCAAGCGATTCACGGTTCTGGTGTCAGCGATATCATGTGGTTCAATCCTGACGGTAGCGAGATGGATCAGGAACAGTGGGAAATCGGATATGCGAAGTCAATGGGCGTGTTCTTAAATGGAAACATGATTCCCAGTCCTGGGAAACAAGGTCAACGCATCAGCGACGATAGCTTTCTCATATTCTTCAACGCCCACTACGAAACTCTTGAATTCAACTTGCCACAGGGAATGCAAGATAACCAGTGGGTATTAGTTATTGATACCAAAGAACCGCGCTTTATTCAAGAAGAACGCATCTATACAGGCGATCGCACCGTTCCAGTTACAGCGCGATCGCTCGTTCTGCTGCGTCAGATGGTTTAAGCAGTGGCTAGTGGTTCGTCGTGGCTGGTGACTAGACTCAATTCTAGTCACCAGCCACCAGTCACTCACAAATGACAAATGACAAATGACAAATTTATGAAAATTGGTGCTAACTATTTAGGCGGCGATCGCTGTGAATTTATCGTGTGGGGACCGAATATCGAGTCACTGGGCGTTCAAATTGTATCCCCCGAAGAACGCTTTTTGCAGATGGAACAGGAAGATGGCTACTGGAAAGTTGTAGCCGATAATATCCCTCCAGGTACGCAATATCTTCTGGAATTAAATGGTGGCGAAACTCGCCCCGACCCAGCTTCCTATTTTCAACCGCATGGCGTACATAAGCCTTCTCAAGTGATAAGCCATGAATTTACTTGGAATGATGGCGATTGGGCTGGCGTACCGCTAGACGCGATGATTATTTATGAATTACATGTCGGTACGTTTACCCCAGAAGGGACTTTTACCGCAATTATTCCCCGTTTGGCAGATTTGAAAGAGTTGGGAGTCAACGCGATCGAAATTATGCCGATCGCGCAATTTCCTGGCAATATTCCCCCAGATGGGAGTTGCGCCTATCGCAACTGGGGCTACGATGGGGTTTACCCGTTTGCCGTGCAAAATTCCTACGGTACTCCCGAAGAGTTAAAGCAATTAGTTGCAGCTTGTCATCAACAGGGAATTTCGGTGATTCTCGATGTGGTGTACAACCATTTTGGACCTGAAGGTAATTACACCAGCAATTTTGCTCCTTATTTTACTCAAACCTACCGCACTCCTTGGGGCAGCGCCATTAATTTTGATGATGCCCACAGTCACGACGTGCGCCACTTTTTTATCGAAAATGCCCTTTATTGGCTGCGAGAATTTCATATCGATGGTTTGCGATTAGATGCAGTTCACGCGATTTACGATTTAGGCGCAAAACACTTTTTAGCGGAATTAGCCGAAAAAGTTCGAGAATTTTCTGAACGACAAGGGAGAAAGTATTACTTAATTGCTGAAAGCGATTTAAACGATCCAAAAATTATTCGTCCCAAAGAAGTAGGTGGATACGAACTTGATGCTCAGTGGAGCGATGATTTTCACCATGCTTTACATGCATTATTAACAGGCGATAGTGACGGTTATTATCAAGACTTTGGTAAATGCGAAGACTTGGCAAAAGCCTATCGCGATACATTTGTCTATGACTGGAAATATGCACCTCATCGTCAGAGATTTCATGGTAGTTCTGCTCGCGATCGCACCGATCTCGCTCAATTTGTCGTTTGCATTCAAAATCACGATCAAATTGGCAATCAGTTGTTAGGAGAAAGACTATCAAAACTCATCTCTTTTGATGCTCTCAAACTAGCTGCTGGAGCGGTAATTCTTTCACCTTATATTCCTCTGCTATTCATGGGTGAAGAGTATGCCGAAGAAGCACCTTTTACATACTTTGTCAGCCACTCTGACCCAGATTTAATTAAAGCAGTTCGTGAGGGCAGAAAACAGGAATTTGCTGCCTTTCACGCCGTAGGAGACCCACCCGATCCAGAATCTTCCAAAACTTTTCTCGGCTGTAAAATGGATTGGGAAAAACGCCAAGAAGGTAAACACCAAGTTATCTGGTCTTGGTATCAAAAATTAATTCAACTTCGCACTACTGTTCCTGCTTTAATTAAAAAAGAAAGAAACAGCATAGAAGCAGGTGCAGACGAACAACAAAAAATTGTCTGGTGGCGGCGATGGAGTGACGACAGCCAAATTCTTTGTCTGATGAACTTCAACCAAAATGATGTTAGCTTCGCACCAGAACTCAGCCACAATAATTGGCAAAAGATTCTCGATTCTGCCGATGAAAAATGGCAAGGTTCCGGTACTGTCGCCCCAGATAAAATCAATTCGGGCGAAGAAATAAAACTGCGATCGTACAACTTTGTACTTTACGAAAACACGTAGTTTTGGTAATTGGTAATTGTTAATTGGTGGTTGTTATAGCTTGGTTGCTATCAAATCTAATAATTAACAGTTACCCATCACCCATCACCCATCACCCATTACCCATTACCATTCTCATGCGCATTCCCACAGCTACTTACCGCATTCAATTTAACTCGGAATTTAAATTTGCAGATGCGAAAAAAATTACCGCGTATCTAGCAGCTTTGGGAGTTTCCGATCTCTACGCTTCACCGATATTTAAAGCTAGAACGGGTAGTACTCACGGTTACGATGTTGTCGATCCAACTCAACTCAATCCCGAACTAGGAACTGAAGCAGATTTTGATGCTTTGATTGCCGAAATTAAACAGCATCAATTAGGTTGGTTGCAAGATATCGTCCCTAACCACATGGCTTATGACAGCCAAAATGTATGGTTGATGGATGTCCTAGAAAATGGGTCTGATTCAGCCTATGTAGAATATTTTGACATTGCTTGGAATGCTCCTTTCACTGATAACAAAGAACCAATCTTAGCACCGATGCTAGGAAATTTTTATGGAGAATCGTTAGAGAATGGAGAAATTCAACTCAAGTACGAACAAAGCGGCTTGACTGTCAACTATTACAGTCTAAGCTTGCCGTTAAAACTAGAATCCTATGCAACTTTCTTGACCTACAATTTAGGTAAATTAGCTAGAACGCTAGGTAGAAGACATCCAGATTTTGTTAAACTTCTAGCAATTCTCTACATTCTTAAGAATATCTCTGCTGATGTTGTTGGTAAACAAAGAAGACAAGATCAAACAGAATTTGTTAGAGGCTTACTTTGGGAACTGTATGAAGGCAATCCTGAAGTAAAAGCTTTTATCGATGATAATATTAAGGTTTTTAATGGCGAACCAGGAAATACTGAAAGTTTTAATCTTTTAGATAAGTTACTTTCAGAACAGTTCTTTCGACTTTCTTACTGGAAAGTAGGTGCAGAAGAAATTAATTATCGCAGATTTTTTACAGTCAACGAATTAATCTCAGTCAAAGTAGAAGAACTCAAAGTCTTCAACGCTACTCACGAACTCATTGCAAAATTAGTTAACGAAGGCAAGTTTACAGGTTTAAGAATCGATCACATCGATGGTCTTTACGATCCTACTCAATACTTAGAAAGACTGCGGGAAAAAGTAGGTGATACTTATATCACCGTCGAAAAGATTTTGCAAATTGGGGAAGACATACCTAATTACTGGCAAATTCAGGGGACTTCTGGCTACGATTATCTAAACTATGTAAATGGACTTTTCTGTCAAAAAGCAAATCGAGATAAGTTTGACGAAATTTATCGAAATCTAACCGGATTTATCACAATTTTTCCTGATGTTGTAGCCGAGAAAAAGCATTTAATTATCGATAAAAATCTAGCAGGTGATATTGATAACTTGAGTGTCTTGCTAAAGAAAATTGCGGGTAGATATCGTTATGGTAATGATTTTACTCTCAATGGCTTAAAACGTGCGATTGCAGAAGTTCTCACCCGTTTTCCCATCTATTGTACTTACATCAATGCTGCCGGAATTTCCGAGCAGGATCGACAGTATATTCAAGCAGTCATTCAAGCTGCTAAAGATGGCACACCTCTGTTACAAAACGAACTAAATTTTATCGAGAAACTACTCTTACTAGAATACGAACCCACTCTGACTCAAGCTGAGAAAGACCAGTGGTTATATTTTGTTATGCGAATGCAACAATATACGGGACCGCTGATGGCAAAAGGGGTAGAAGATACAGCTTTATATGTCTATTACCGCTTGCTTTCTTTAAATGAAGTTGGTGGCGAACCAGACCATTTTGGAATGGATTTAGCTGAGTTTCATAGTTTTAACCAACATCGAAATCAGACATGGACTCATGCTATGAGTGCAACTTCAACCCACGATACCAAACGGGGTGAAGATGTGAGGGCGAGAATCAACGTTCTGTCAGAAATTCCTGACGAATGGCAGCAACAAGTTCGTAGTTGGATGGAATTAAATCGTTCTTATAAAACGCAACATAAAAACTCAATTTTTCCCGATCGCAATGATGAATACGCATTTTATCAAACTTTAGTAGGGGCATATCCATTCTTAGAGAGTGAAATAAATGGCTTTAGCGATCGCGTCAAAGAATATATGCTCAAGGCAATTCGCGAAGCAAAAGTCTACACGGCTTGGCTGCGGCAAAATCAGACTTATGAAGATGCTTGCACTAGTTTTGTCGAAGCAGTCTTGAATCAGTCGGAAAACAATCAATTTCTGAAAGAGTTTCTCCCATTTCAAAAGAAGGTTTCTTACTATGGTATCTTTAATTCCCTATCTCAAACTCTGCTAAAATCAGTTTCTCCTGGGGTTCCTGATTTTTACCAAGGAACAGAATTATGGGATTTAAGCTTAGTCGATCCAGATAATCGTCGTCCAGTTGATTTCGAGCAGAGAAACTCTTATTTGTCGGAAATCAAAGAGAAAATTAGCACGAATATTTCTGCTCTAATTGCCGATCTGCTAGCTACAAAGGAAGATGGCAGAATTAAGCTGTTTCTAACTCATCAAATTTTGAAAGCGAGAACGAAATATCTAGATGTCTTTCAAAAAGGAGACTATCAACCTCTAGAAATTAGCGGCAAGTACAAAGAAAATATCGTGGCTTTCGCCCGCAGTTTTGAAAATACAACAGCTATTGCGATCGCCCCTCGCTTCTTAACGAGTTTAATTCAACCTGGTGAGTATCCATTTGGCGAAGTTTGGCAAGATACTTATATTCAAATACCTGCCGAAATAGCTTCAAAGTGGGAGGACACAATTACTCATCAAAATATTCAAACTGATGGAAAGTTGCCAGTTGCTGACACGTTGAAAGAGTTTCCCGTAGCGCTGTTAATTGGACGAAAATAACTTTTATTTTCAGGGAGGAACTCCAACTAGATCCCCCCTAGTCCCCCTTAAAAAGCGGGGAAAGCCCCCTTTTTAAGGCGAGGAATAAAGCCCTCGTCAAAAGGGGAAAAAGAAAGCCCCCTTGTGAAGGGGATTGGGGGATCTCCAAAGAAAGCCCCCTTGTGAAGGGGGTTGGGGGATCTCCAATTGTATTGTTGTATCGTCCCCTTTTAAAAAAATTGGCAAATCAAATTAGACAATCACTTGAGCCAAACTTGGTGTAGAGATTGTCGAACAACCAGGAGCGTAGATGCGCGTCACGTAATCGGCGATCATCCGATCCGTATTAAACAGAGGTGCATTCGTCTTAATCGATGCCTTCATCATTTGAATCCAGCGGTGCGGAATGCCGTTGTTGTCGCGATCGTAGTATAGAGGCGCAATTTCCTCTTCCAATAACTTGTAGAGGGATTCAGAATCGATCCGATCCTGCAACTCTTGATTGCTTGTATGAGCATCTTCACCGATCGCCCAACCGTTGATTCCCTTGCCATCCATCCCAACTTGATAGCCTTCGCACCACCAACCATCAAGGACGCTACAGTTGATCCCGCCATTAAAACAGACTTTTTGCCCGCTCGTACCAGAAGCCTCCAGGGGACGACGGGGATTATTCAACCAAACATCTACGCCTTGCACTAACTTCTGTGCTACGTAAATGTCGTAGTCTTCAATAAACGCCACTCGATGCTGAATTGCAGAATGCTGACACCACTCCATCAATTTTTGGATGATCCGCTTACCTTCCTCATCGGCGGGGTGAGCTTTACCAGCAAAGACAATTTGGACTGGACGCTGAGCATTACCAAAGATTTTCAACGCTCTTTCCGCATCCCGTAACAGCAGATTGCCCCGTTTGTATTGGGAGAAGCGACGGGCGAAACCAATCGTGAGAGCATTGGGATCGAGCAACAGATCGGCAGCATGGATGCGATCGCCTACTTCACCCCGATCCGTTCTGGCTTTTTTGATTCTGTAACGGGTAAAGGCAATCAAACGCTCTTTCAAAACTTGATGTCGCTGCCATAATTCCGCATCGGGAATGCGATCGACATCTGCCCACATTGCCGGATCGATCGCCCGCGTCTGCCAATCTGTACCTAGATACTGAGTATAAAGGTCAGCCATCAACGGAGCCGTCCAAGTCGGGGCGTGAACGCCATTGGTGATGTGACCGATGGGTACGCGGTTTTCAGGGCGATCGGGATACAAAGCAGTCCACATTTGCCGCGAAACTCTGCCGTGCAATTCGCTCACGCCATTAGCAGCGCGGCACATCCGCAGCGCTAAGACAGTCATACCAAAAGGCTCCCAAGGATCGCCCAGTCTTTTCGCGCCCAAAGCTAAAAACTGCTCTCGCGATAGCCGCAACTGCGCCCAATATTGCGCAAAATGAGAATCCATCAAATCGGGAGAGAAGACATCGTGTCCGGCGGGTACGGGGGTATGAGTCGTAAAGACGCAGCGATTGCGGACGCTCGCTTCCACATCGTAGAAAGGTTTGCCCGTCCGCTCCATTTCTTGCCAAGCAATCTCTAGGGTGCAAAACGCAGCGTGTCCCTCGTTCAAGTGGTGAATTGAGGGCTGAATTCCCAAAGCTGTAAGCGCCTTGACTCCGCCAATCCCCAAAACCACCTCTTGGGCGATCCGCGTGTCTTGGTTGCCCCCGTAGAGGTGTCCCGTGAGCCAGCGATCGATCGGGTCGTTGTCTTCGCGGTCTGTATCGAGCAAGTAGAGACTCACCCTACCCACTTGCGTCCGCCAAATTTGAACTTTGACCATCCGCTGTCTAACTTGCAGCGCGATCGTCAGGGCTTCTCCCCGTTCGTTCAACATCAACTCCAGCGGCATTTGCTGGAAAACATTGTCAATGTAGTAATCTTCTTGCCAACCACTACGATTGAGCCGCTGCCGGAAATAGCCTTGACGATACAACAATCCTACGCCGATCAGAGGTACGCCCAGATCGGAAGCAGATTTGAGGTGATCTCCAGCCAGAATACCCAAACCGCCAGAATAAACGGGGAGAGATTCGTGAATGCCAAACTCAGCACAGAAATAGGCGATCGGATTTTGCCAGGAAATTTGCGGTGCAACTCGACTCACCCAGGTATCTTGCTGATTCATGTAAGCATCAAACTCAGCCACCACCTGGGATAAATGTTTGATGTAGAAAGGGTCTTCTGCTAATTGGGTCAGGCGTTCGTAAGAAGCCGATTCCAACACGGCTACAGGGTTATGCCCGTAACGCTCCCACGCTTCCGGCGAAATGTTTTGAAATAGGAAAACTCGTTCGCTCGTCCAACTCCACCAATAGTTATAAGCCAGATCTGCCAATCTTTTGAGTGGCAGGGGTAGTTTTTCGCTCAGCTTTTGTGCTGGGGCGATCGCAGATTTATTCGTCATATTATTCCAGTACTCTCTTGTGAACTCTCTGCTCTAAAACCGATGGCAATACAAACCAATTAAAACTCGACTCGGTAATAGAAACCTGGGTAATTTATCCTCGCCAACATCATCCCAGTTAGGATTTTTAGCATATACGGAGTATGTCTACTTTAAGATTTTTATTTACACTTTTTCCAGATTTCAGTGTCAAATTAGATAAAGGATGTTTTAACAAAATTTTGCTGGATGTTAAGTTTGGTAATGGGTAATGGGTAGTTGGTAGTTGGTTAATAAGGCAAGAGGCAACAGCCAGTTTCACCCTCAGCTCCCTTGTCTCCCTTGTCTCCCTTGTCTCCCTTGTCTCCCTTGTCTCCCTTGTCTCCCTTGTCTCCCTAGTCCCCTCTGCTTCCTCAGCTCTCTTCCCCGACTCCCGACTCCTCCGATTTGGTTAAATTAAGAAAGTCTCCTACATATCTGCTTATGAACCCTGCCCTAACGAAAATTGGCGCTCAAATGTCCCACCTAACGGGGGTGCGAGCAATTATGAAAGATATTATTGAAACGCTGCAAGCAGGTGCAGGTAAGGAGTTTATTAATTTAAGTGCGGGAAATCCGCTGATTTTGCCGGAGGTAGAGCAGTTATGGCGAGACTGTACGGCGCAGTTGTTAGCCAGTTCTGACTATGGCGAAGTCGTCTGTCGTTATGGATCGAGTCAGGGGTACGCGCCACTGATTAGCGCGATCGCATCTGATTTCAATCGCCGCTACGGGTTAAACTTAAGCGATCGCAATATCCTGATTACGCCTGGTAGTCAAACTCTCTATTTCTACGCTGCAAATGCTTTTGGTGGTTACTGTCTCGATGGTGAGTTAAGGCAGATCGTTCTACCCCTAAGTCCAGATTACACGGGTTATGGTGGCGTAAGTCTTGCCCCAGAAGCGTTAATTGCCTATAAGCCTGCACTAGATATCGATGCAGCCGCCCATAGATTCAAATATCGCCCCGATTTCAGTCAACTTAAAATTAACGAAGAGACGGGATGCGTCATATTTTCTCGTCCCTGCAATCCAACGGGTAACGTTTTGACGGATGAGGAAGTCAAGAAAATTGCAGCTTTGGCTGCACCTTATAACGTTCCAGTTATTATCGACTCTGCCTATGCGCCTCCCTTTCCAGCTTTGAATTTTACGGAAATGTCTCCTGTATTTGGTGACAACATTCTCCATTGCATGAGTTTATCCAAAGCCGGATTACCAGGTGAAAGAATTGGAGTGGCGATCGGAGATGAAAAATTAATTCAAATTCTGGAATCGTTTCAGACAAATATGTGCATCCATCCGTCACGTTACGGACAGGCGATCGCGGCTTTAGCGATTAATTCTGGTGCTTTAGCAGAAATTTCTAGCAATGTCATTCGACCTTTTTATCGGCAAAAGTTTGAGGTATTAGAATCTACTTTAGAACAGGCGATGCCCGATATTCCTTGGTTTTTGCATCGTGGCGAAGGAGCAATTTTTGCTTGGTTATGGTTAAAAGATTTACCTTTA
Source organism: Chroococcidiopsis cubana SAG 39.79 (assembly GCF_003991895.1). Lineage (NCBI taxonomy): Bacteria > Bacillati > Cyanobacteriota > Cyanophyceae > Chroococcidiopsidales > Chroococcidiopsidaceae > Chroococcidiopsis > Chroococcidiopsis cubana. Next base: position 129,169 of record NZ_RSCK01000004.1, on the reverse strand, counting down.
ACCGATTGGGAATTTTATCAACAACTCAAACAAGAAAATGTCATTGTCGTTCCTGGTAGTTCTTTCTTCCCTGGTTTGCACGAAGATTGGATTCACAAACAGCAATGTTTGCGGATTAGTCTGACTGCTAGCAATGAAGAAATTGCAGTGGGAATGCAGCGACTCGCAAAAGTAGCAGAACACGTTTATGCAAAGTCAAAAGTTAAAAGTTAAAAGTTAAAAGATTCCCAATCGACATCTCAGTAGTTTTATGATTGAAACTAAAATTCTCAATTTTGAGATGAGATTTGCCGAACCGGATGACGTACCATTAGTATTACAATTTATCAAAGAGCTGGCTGAGTACGAGCAACTGAGTCATGAAGTTGTTGCTACTGAAGCTATTTTACGAGAGTCTCTTTTTGGCGACAGAAAAGGCGCAGAAGTTATTTTAGGTTACTATCAAAAGCAACCTGTCAGTTTTGCACTTTTCTTTCATAACTTCTCAACATTTCTCGGACGTGCGGGTATTTATCTAGAAGATTTGTACGTAAAACCAGAGATGCGCGGACGGGGAATCGGTCGTGTTATGCTCAGTTATCTAGCCTATCTTGCTCAAGAGCGAAACTGCGGTCGCTTGGAGTGGTGGGTATTAGACTGGAATGAGACAGCAATAAACTTTTATCAAAAACTAGGAGCAGTACCAATGAATGAGTGGACTGTCTTCAGAGTAACCGACCGATCGTTGATAGATTTAGCCCAGGAGTTTGCGGTTTAACGCTACTATTATGAATGGCAAAAATACGAGTTCAAAACTTAAATCTCAAAATCAAAAACCACAAATTCCCGATGGCTGGTTAGCAATTGGTACAATCGTTGCACCTCAAGGATTAGATGGAGAAGTCAGAGTTTACCCCGATTCAGACTTTCCCGAACGATTTATCGAACCAGGACAGCGTTGGTTATTGCGTCCAGGGAAAACAGAACCAGAACCAATTGAATTAATTGAAGGTCGAGATATTCCAGGTAAGGGATTGTACGTGGTAGCCTTAGAGGGAATTGAAGATCGCAGCCAAGCTGAAGCACTACGGGATTGTGTCTTGCTCGTACCAGAAAGCGATCGCCCCGAATTAGGAGAAGATGAATATCATGTCGTCGATCTGATCGGTCTAGAAGTCTTTTTACAAGAAACTGGCGAGAGCATCGGTACGGTAACAGATGTCATTCCTGCTGGAAACGACTTGTTAGAAGTACAGTTGTATCAAGAAGTCAAAAGTCAAAAGTCAGAAGTCAAAATTAGCGATCCTCCACTCCCGACTCCCGACTACGCGGTTCCGATGCGGAGGACACCTCCGCCTCCACCCGCTTCCCAACTCCCGACTCCCCCAAGAAAAGTTTTGATTCCATTTGTGAAAGCGATCGTACCTGTTGTAGATCTAGAGATGAGAAGAATTGAAATCGCACCGCCACCAGGTTTGCTGGAACTGTAACGTTTAGCAGAATACTTCTATCTTGGCTTATCTCTGGTACGATCTTCTCATCAGCATTAGTTATTCGACATTTAATTTGCTGGGTGTAGTTAGCTTGCAGTCTTTTGAATTTTAACTTTTAACTTTTGACTTTTAACCAATGAAGTTATTGCGAAAACTAATATCACCCCTAGTAGATAAAAACACGAATCCAAATTTTTTAGTTTTTGTTGATAAAGTAGAAGATTTTTTTGCCAAACTCTTAACGCTAGCAATGTTAGGAGTTATTTTATTTGCCATTATAGATTTGGGCGTGACTTTAGCTAAAGAACTGCTACTTGTTTCTAAACTAGGGAATTTTTCTGCTGGCTTACTCAGAATATTTGGTTTATTTTTAAACATTCTTATTGCTCTAGAAATTACGCAAAATATCACTTCTTATCTTAGCAGTCATATCATTCAAATCGAGATGGTAATTGTCACATCTTTAATTGCAATTGCTCGCAAAATTATCATTCTCGATCTTGGCAAAATTACTGATTCTCAACTATTAGCACTTGCGGCAGCGATTATTGCTCTTTCTATTTGTTACTGGTTAGTCAGACGCACTAATGCCAAATATCCACCACATAAAGGGCATTAATTATGAATCAACAGCTTAATTTGTACTTTTGACTTTTGACATTTAACTTTTGACTTACTTAGCAGCTACGGTAGGATCTGGATGAGCGATCGAACAGCGTATGTGAAGTATGAAAATATACGATTGGATTGTAGTAGGTGGAGGTATTGCTGGCGCAGCTTTGAGCTACGAATTAGTTCAGCAAGGCTTTTCCGTCCTGCTGCTAGAACAAGATCCAACAGGGCAAAATGCGACTCGCTATAGCTATGGTGGTTTAGCTTTTTGGTCTGGTACTACCGATACGATGCGTCAATTGTGCGCTGAAGGAATCGCCCGTCATCGCATTCTCTCGGAAGAATTAGCCGCCGACACTCAATTTCGGGAATTAGACTTACTGCTGACAATTGCAGCTGATGACGACCCCGCAGCAGTCGCTGCTACCTATGCTGATTTTGCCATTCCGCCACAACTTCTCAGCATTTCAGAAGCCTGCGAATTAGAACCATTATTAAACCCTGACGCGATCGCCGGAGCATTGACGGTAAAACACGGTCATATCAATGCTGAAAAAACCGCTCAAGCCTACATCCAAGCCTTTCTACGGGCGGGGGGCGATCTTCAGTTTGCTCAAGTACTCAAACTCTGGCAACAAGGCGACAAGGTAGAAGGGGTAAAAACCGTTAGCGAGACGTATTGCAGTGCCAACACAGCGATCTGCGCGGGTGGATTGAGTCGTGCTTTACTCAAAGCAGCAGGCATTTCGATCAAACTGTACTTTACTCATGCTGAGTTAATTGACATTCCACCAGTTGACATCCAATTGCGATCGCTCGTGATGCCAGCTCGACTTCAACGCTTTCAACTAGAAGCCGCATCGACGACAAACGATCGCCTATGGGACGAACAAGGATTAGAACTCGCACCCCCAATTTTAGATGCTGGGGCGATTCAATTTCTCGATGGTAGCCTGCGATTAGGGCAGTTGAGCCGCACTTTGACCGATACCCAAGCCACCATTAATCCCGAAGCCAGCGAAGCTACTATTCGAGCAAGTGTAGAGCAAATTTTACCAGCACTCAAAAACCTGCCGGGAACTTGGCATCACTGTTTAGTTAGTTTCAGCCGCGTTAGCAAAGCTGAACGAAGTTATCCCCTGCCACTAATCGGTAACATTCCTGGCAAAACAGGCATCCACACCTTCTCTGGATTCAGCAATCCCCTAGTTATCATCCCACCCCTAGCGCAGCGCTTTGCTCGTTCAGTTATCAGGGAGTAGGGAGTAGGGAGTAGGGGAAAAGAGCTGAGGGAGCTGAGGGAGCTGAGGAGGATGGGGGAGAAAATACCAATTACCCATTACCCATTACCATTAACCAAACAATAAACGTAGTTCCCCCTCTACTTTCTGGGGTGGGATGCCACAAAGCAGGACTAAAAACTTCAATCGTGCCTTGCATTTGTTCGATCAGTGCCTTAGCAATTGCTAGTCCCAAACCCGTACCAGGAATATCTGAATCTGCTTGTCTACCTCGGTAGTGGCGATCGAAAATTCGCTCCTTATCTTGCGGGGGGATACCTACCCCCGTGTCGCTAATGGCGATGCCCTGGAAGTTGTCTCGCTCTAATCCTGCTTGGACGTAAATTTTGCCTCCAGGCGGAGTATATTTAATCGCATTGTCAAGCAAATTGCTTAATACCTCACGCAATTCTCTTAGATGAGCGCGCACTGCTGGTAAATTTGGTGGCAGATCTGCAAGCAGCTCTAAGTTGCGTTCTTGAGCGATCGCCCAAGCAGAAGCTAGCAAGGGTTTTAGCACGTCCTCAATCGTGCAAATCTCGCTCTGAGTGCCTTCGCGATTGGGCAGCAGTGGTAAAGGGGTATTGAGTATAGGTATTGCCGATCGCACCTCTGTGGCTGGAGGAAGGGATTTGGTTGGTTCTAAATCTTCCTCTGTCATGTCGATGACTCGATCGAATTGTTGCAGCAATTCTTGCAAGCGATCGCTTTCTCTCACGATATTGTCTGCCACAGCTCGGTTTGCATCTCCAGGCAGCAGGCGCTTGAGCAGCAATTTGCCGAACGTCCGCAACGCCGTCAGTGGGTTGCGAAACTGGTGCAGTAAGTTATCTAATAACTCTCGCTGCTGGGCTTGTAGTTGCTTTTGCTGGCTGAGCTGCTGCTCCGATCGCTCTCGTCGCCGATCTAAAAGTCTTGCCAACGCTAGCGTTTGCGCCACTCGTTCGATTTCATGCCGTTCTCGCTCGTTCCATGCTCTATCCTCCCGACTAGTCACGAGTAGTCCAATTAACACTCCTTCATTAAGCAGTGGTAAAACAATCTGTTGGCTCGGTACTAGCGCTTTATCTGCCGTTTCTGGCGGTTCAGCTACATTTGCCTCGGTCGGTAGTTCCGGCAAAGATACAGTATCTATATTTTTTGCAGTGGCTTTTGCTTGCAATCGCGGTGGCTGAAGGCGACTTGTTGTAGCAGGAAGTGCTGCACTATTTAACTCTAGTCCCTGCCACCTCACTGCTGACTCTGGATAGGCTACGACAGGGATCAGCTTCTCCTGTGCTGTTCCTTCCTCTACTAATCTTTCCGTCAGATATACCACGCTCAAAGCCGCCCCCATTCCTTGGGTTAGCAAGGCAACTTGAGAGCGACACAATGAAATAAACTCAGCACTGGCAGGCATTACGAAGGGCTACGGCAAGAATTTGGGAGTCGGGGGAAGAGAGCTGGGGGAGCAAGACAAGTCACGAGTCACAAGTCGTTGATAACTGACAACTGATAACTGAATTGTAAGTGGATTAAGAATCTTAATTGACTGCGATCGCTTGTGTCGTTTTATTAATCATATTTTCAACATTAGCGGGTTTTTTGTTGCAAACGCTTAACATAAGTTGATTTTTCTAACTCAAATCGATATACTGACGACGGATTTTGTAAATATAAATACAATTTTCTGGTTAAAAAAAGGAGGGAGACAGGTTGGCAAGAAGACGCAAGCGCAAAAGTCGTCGTCGCCAGGAAGGACGTCGCATCCTCGAGCATGTGCCTCAATATAGCATTGAAAGTGGCGAAGATAAACCCGTGACTGCTGCTCGGAAGTTTATTCAAGCGGAGGGAATTGCTCCGCCTGCATTGCTGCTGGTTAAGCGAAACGAGCACACTACAGATCGCTACTTCTGGGCAGAAAAAGGTTTGTTTGGGGCGCAGTATGTAGAAGAGAATCATTTCTTGTTCCCTAGTCTACGGGTACTAGAAAATCCTCCTGAAAAGGAACTCGTTGCCGCACACAGGTAGCCTAAGGCGTTGCCGAAGCTAAATGACAACCAAAAGTTAGGTATTGGAGATTTTGAAATCATTAGCGTTTTAGTCAAATGCGAGTGAGTCGCGTTTAGCAAAGCAAAGATGAAATTTAGGGGAAGTATATACTTCCCCTAAAATATTGCTACACGCAAGGCTACGCGAATTCCAGATTTCGATCTCCTTACTCTGCTGGCTTCAAATTCAGCGATCGCTGCAATTGAATTAACTCATCCCGATGAGCGGTGACTGTGAGTAGGCTTTGTGGCGAGATGCGATCGCCCGTATTTGCCTCTAATTTAAGAGATACCCGTTCTTTCCTGGCTGCTTTTTTCCAATAGAAAATACCTGCTGTTGGAGCTAGCAAAATCAGGAGCGAGAAAGCCGCCGTCCAGTTTGGAAATAGTAACGACCAAACCAAGATCAGGCAAAGAATTCCCACCGTGGCAAGGATTGAGAGAAACACAGCTAGAAACAAGCTCGGTCGGATAACTCCCTCAAACGTAACAGAATTTTTCTCAGCATCCACCTCGGACACAGTGTAGGAACGCGAGCGCAAATACTGTTGTAGTTGCGCCATCAACGAAGCTTCTGGCTGTGCGGACACCAGATGGAGCGTTTGCGTTCGGTCTTTAGTAGAGGCTCGAATGAAGAAAAATAGCCCCACTGACAGCAATAAAGTCAGCAGTAGGGTCGATGAGAGAATCGGAGTCATAGCTATCTTGCGTTTGAACAGCGCCTGTTCGACTTTTTCACAATCGATTTTTGCACGATCGATCAGCCATTAGCGTACCACCTTACTAATATACTCTTGCCACAGTCGAGATAACTCCTGCGCCTGTACTTGCCATTCTGGGCTTATCTGATACATCCGTCGCGGTCGCCCTCTTCCCTCAACCTTCTTCCAGTAGCCGAGAATTGCCTTTTCATCTTCCAGGAACTTAAGTGCGCTATATAGGACTGTATCGGAAAGGCGATAATTAGGGTATTCGCTCTCCAGCTTTTGAATCAGTTCCGTGCCGTAGGATTCTCCTTTTAACAAAACTGACAGCACGTAACATACTGCAAGTTCTTGGCTCAAATAGGTCGGAGGAGGATTTTGGAAAAACTGATAAATATCCTCAATTCTCATAGCTTTAGTTTACTTCTCATCCATAAATCACAAAAAACAGCACTTTTGACAATCATCTCTGACGAAATCCTTGTTTCTCACACTCAGCCGCGATCGCTCTGCAAAACTTCGCCGATCGCACCGGAATGCGGTTGAGGCAATTTTAAACGCAGAACCATAAGTTGTCTGCTAAACTTCATTCAAAATTCATTACATTTTTGCTTCTTGTCTGACCTAACGCGACAAGATCTCTTACAGGAAGGGCTGTGGAGTAGGGTTTGAGGATTTTGGATGTAAGAATTATTACAAGTTACGAATTATGAATTCTATTTTAAGAGTGATAAGTATCTGTTTAATAAATCCAAACTGGAGATAAATATGTTTGATAAGTCGGGTACGAAGCCTCCTCCGGCATCGCTTGAATCCATTGCTAACCAGTTTCGGCTGACTGGTTGGATTGGCTTCTGGTCGCAGATCGTTTTGGGTGTTGTTTCTGCCATAGTTTTATTGCTATTTGCCGTATTCAGTCAGCGAACTGGTAGTCCTAGTAACAATCCTGGAACTGGATTTGGTATTTTTCTCGCTGTCTGCGGCTTGATTGCCCTTGGCATGAGCGTCTACTGTGCTTTTCGATACACCAGACTAGGCAGACAACTCCGGTCATCTAATCCTGCTAACCGTCCGCGCAAAGTTTATACGATTCAAGTGATCAAATTTGCTTTAGTCGTTAACTTGGTAGGAATGCTCTTAAGCCTGTTTGGAGCTTATGCGATTATTGGGACTCTATTTGCTAGAGCCATATCACCCCAGGCGATCGCAACCGGAATATTCGATCCCAATCGGATCATTGGCGGATTGGACATATTAGCAGTGCAAGCAAACACGAACACCATTTTTGCTCACTTTCTGGGATTATCCAGCGCTTTATGGCTACTCAATCGGATTAATCGGAGTTAAGCGAGGAGTGAGGAGCAAGGAGTGAGGAGTGAGGGAAGAAGTGGGAGAGGGAGAAGAAATGGTATTTATTTTTCCCTTGTCTCCTTGTCTGTTTTTTCCAATAATCCCTCGCTCCTCGCTCCTCACCCCTCACTCCCCACTCCTTACCGCTCGTGATAGTGTTGTAACCAGAACTAGAAGAAGCTAAACAGATCCGTGCTGGATATTAAGCAAATTAGAGAAAATCCCCAAACCGTGCAAGAACGGTTGCAGCGTCGTGGCGACTATGACTTGCAACCATTGTTGGAGTTAGACCGTCAACAGCGGGACTTAGAACAAGCGCGATCGCAACTCCAAGCCCGTAGTAACGAAATTGGTAAACTCGTCGGACAAAAAATTAAATCTGGTAGCAGTCCTGACTCTCCAGAAGTGCAAGATTTGCGAGAAGAAGGCAACACGATCAAAACTCGGTTGAGCGAACTCGAACCGCAAGAAAGAGAGCTAAAAGAACAAATCGAAACTTTCTTGCTAACAATTCCTAACTTACCAAGCGATTCTACTCCGATTGGCAAAAACGAAACAGAAAACATTGAAGTGCGGCGTTGGGGCGATGAGTATCTGCCCCAAAACGCGAACATTCTGCCCCATTGGGAAATTGGTGAAAAGCTAGGTCTGCTCAATTTCGAGCGATCGACAAAAATAGCTCAAAGCCGTTTTGTCAGTTTAATTGGTATTGGGGCGCAGTTGGAAAGAGCGTTAATTCAATTCATGCTCGATCGCCAAACCGCCGCAGGTTATGTAGAAATTATCCCACCCTTTTTGATTAATTCTCAATCCCTCACAGCCTCCGGTCAACTACCCAAATTTGCTGAAGAAAGCTTTAAGTGCGCCAATGACGATCTGTGGCTCAGTCCCACAGCTGAAGTTCCAATTACTAATTTCTATCGAGGGGAAATTTTAGCAGCAGAAGATTTGCCAATTAATCACTGTGCTTATACGCCTTGCTTTCGCCGCGAAGCTGGTAGCTATGGTAGAGATACACGGGGACTGATTCGACTACACCAATTTAACAAAGTCGAATTATACAAATTCGTCCATCCCGACACCTCGGAACAAGAGCATCAAAAACTATTGCACGACGCAGAAGCGATCTTACAGGCATTACAACTGCCTTATAGAGTTCTAGAACTGTGTACAGGCGATCTTGGCTTTTCGTCTACAAAAACCTATGACTTAGAAGTATGGCTACCCTCATCAGAAAAATATCGAGAAATCTCCAGTTGTTCTAATTGCATGGATTTTCAAGCTCGCAGGGGGAGCATTCGGTTTAAGGAAGCAGGCAAAAAAGGAACCCAGTACGTCCACACTCTCAACGGTTCCGGCTTAGCTGTAGGTCGGACAATGGCAGCAATTTTAGAAAATTACCAGCAGCTAGATGGCACGGTAAAAGTACCGGAGGTGTTGCAACCTTACTTAAGGCGAGAAGTCATTGGAGAGAGGTGAGGGAACAGCGATCGGTGACCAGCGATCGGTGACCAGTTATCTGTGGCTAGTGGCTAGTGTCTTGAAGAATCTAACCACTAGCCACTAGTCACTAGTCACTAATTACCACGCACCACTCATTACAATGAAGAAATATGTAGCTAAATTTATCGAGAATTGATTCTATGTCAGTTTTGGCAGCGATCGCAGTCTTAGCCGTTTTAATTTTGGTACACGAGCTAGGACACTTTATAGCCGCACGGTCACAGGGTATTCATGTCAATCGTTTTTCCTTGGGCTTTGGACCGATTTTGTGGAAATATCAGGGACCGGAAACCGAATACGCGGTTCGTGCTTTTCCCTTGGGTGGTTTCGTGGGATTTCCTGACGACGATCCCGATAGTACGATTCCTCCTAATGACCCCAATCTTTTACGCAATCGCCCGATTCTCGATCGCGCAATTGTCATTAGTGCTGGGGTAATTGCCAACTTAATTTTTGCCTACTTGCTTTTGGTGACTCAAGTAGGAACTGTAGGCGTGCAAAAATTCGTCCCCGAACCTGGGGTACTCGTCCCTGTGGTGGCTACAGATGTGAGTTCTGTGGCTGCTAAGGCGGGCATTCAACCAGGAGATGTAATTTTAGCAATCGAGGGAAAGCGATTAGAGGCTGTTCCCGGGACTTTGGAATACGTCAAGCAGACGATCGCAACGCATCCCAACCAACCTTTAGAACTACAACTTCAACGGGGCGATCGAACTCTAGATTTAACTATTACGCCAGAACGCAGCCCTGAAGGTCAAGGACGGATCGGCGTTCAACTCAACCCCAACGGTAAACTAGAAACTCGCCGTGCTGCGAATATTCTGCAAGCTTTCAATGTGGGAGCAAACGAATTCCAAAAAATTGTCGTTCTCACGGGTCAGGGATTCGTCCAACTGATTAGTAACTTCAGCCAAACTGCCAACCAAGTTGCAGGACCAGTCAAAATTGTAGAGTTTGGCGCAAATATTGCCCAATCGAATCCAGCTAATTTACTTCAATTTGCCGCTTTAATCAGCATCAACCTTGCTATCATCAACATCTTGCCTCTACCAGCTCTAGATGGTGGTCAATTGGCGTTCTTATTTGTGGAAGGACTGCGCGGTAAGCCTCTACCGACTCGCATTCAAGACGGCGTAATGCAAACAGGGCTAATGCTATTGTTAGGATTGGGAATTTTCCTGATCGTGCGCGATACTGCTAACCTACCTTGGGTGCAAAAGTTCTTTCAGTGAACATAACTCGGAAGTGGGCATCGAAAAAACAACGGGCATTGGAAATTCTAGTGCGCCTGAAGCGGCTGTACCCCAATGCCCCTTGTACGCTCAATTATGCAACACCTGTTCAGCTTCTGGTTGCAACTATACTTTCAGCTCAGTGTACGGACGAGCGCGTGAACTTAGTCACGCCTGCTTTATTTGGGCAGTTTCCCGATGCTGAAGCACTAGCTAAGGCGGAACCAGTTGAGATTGAAAATCTCATCCGTTCGACAGGGTTCTATCGCAACAAAGCTAAGAACATTCAAGCCGCCTGCCGGATCTTGGTAGCGGAATATGGAGGACAAGTCCCTCCCAGCATGGAACAGCTTTTACGCTTGCCAGGAGTGGCGCGAAAAACGGCAAATGTGGTGCTGGCTCATGCCTTTGGGATTAATGCTGGAGTCACGGTAGATACCCACGTCAAACGCTTGAGCTATCGTTTAGGATTGACGAAAAATACAGATCCCATTCACATCGAGCGCGATTTGATTCGGTTGCTCCCCTCAGATGACTGGGAAAACTTTTCAATTCGGATTATTTATCACGGACGAGCTATTTGCAAAGCACGCAATCCTGCATGTCAGGCATGTTTGCTCTCCGATTTGTGTCCCTCAGCCGATCTGCCGTTATTAGACGAGATTCCCCCTAGTGTTTTGAGTGAGGAGTGAGGAGTGAGGAGTGAGGGAGACAAGGGAGAGGGGGGAGACAAGGGAACTGGGGGAGAGTCGCCCAGCTGAGGGAGAAAGAAATTTACAATCTCCACACCCTACACCCCACTAGCCACTAGCCACTGAGAACTGATAACTGATAACTGATAACTGATGAGATATAATGAAAAACGGTGTCTTTAGGGAACAATAGCTTTCAGCATTTATGGCTAAAAAGAGCATGATCGAGCGCGAGAAAAAGCGCCAAAAGATAGTTGCAAAGTATGCTGACAAACGTGAGGCATTACTTGAGGATTTTCACAACGCCGAATCTCAAGTCGAGAAACTAGAAATCCATCGGCAAATTCAACGCTTACCCCGCAGTAGCTCTCGCACCCGCCTCCACAATCGTTGCTGGGTTACGGGTCGTCCTAGAGGGTATTACAGAGACTTTGGGCTGTCTCGGAACGTGTTGAGAGAGTGGGCGCACGAAGGGCTATTACCAGGAGTCGTTAAGTCGAGCTGGTAGGTTTTATTGACCGCAACAGCGATCGATGCCCAAGCTATCTAGGAGCAGATCGCTGACTGCATTAGCAACAGCAAATTCGCTGTAAAAGCTTTTAGAAAAATCAAATTCTTGCATTTCTGTGACGATCGCGATCGCTAGTGAACCTAGATCGTTCTCTCCCTCCATTCGCTGCCGGACGAAGATTTGAGCAGCGCGACGAGATATTTGTTGATTAGCTGGCTCTGGCAGAAATTCTGTATCGAGCCATTGTTGCAGGGCTGCTCGCAACCATTCCCCCTCTTGTAGAGGATCTTTAGCTGGTGGCAATGTGACTGGCGGAATTGGTTCAGCCATAACTAGGGGTGAGGAGCTAGGGGTGAGGAGCTAGGGGTGAGGAGCTAGGGGCTGGGGGCTAGGGTAAGAGAATTTAGTATATTATTCTATATTTTCGGTTCAGAATCAAAAGTATCAGTTATCAGTTATTAGTGACTAGTGGCTAGTGGCTGGACTCAATTCTTGTCACTAGCCACGCTTTCACTATCCACTCACCAATGACCAATGACCAAATATGACGTGTCTGCAATCGTAGAGGGATATGCCCAAGGCTATTTCCTGATGGCTGACGAGACAGGTGAAAATTTGAGTTGGTATTCTTGCAGCGATCGCACTTTCATTCCCTTGGATGAAAGATTTCATTATCCTAAGTCTTTACGGCGAGTTTTAAACTCTAACCGTTTTACTGTTGCCATTAATCGCGATTTCAAAGCTGTGGTAGCTGGATGTGCTAACCGCCAAACAACTTGGATTTCCTCTCAATTAAAAGAAATTTACTGGTTGCTCTATCAATCTGGTTATGCTTATAGTTTTGAAACTTGGCAAGGAGATGAATTAGCAGGAGGAATTTTAGGAATTGCGATTGGTGGTGCTTTTATCGGTGAGTCAATGTTTTATCACATCCCCGAAGCTTCTAAAGTCGCAATGGTGAGGTTAGTCGAAAGATTGCGCGATCGCCACTTTGTTTTCTTCGACGCTCAAATGATGAACCCTCACTTAGCAAGATTTGGGGCTTACACAGTCAGCGAGAAAGAATATCGTTCTTTACTCCGTCTCGCTTGGAAAAGCTCTTGTTCTTTCGCTTAAGCTTTATCAATCGAAAAAATACTTTTAGATAATTAGTGTGGTAATTTAGAATACTCGATTGAAAAAACTACCTGCTGTTGTATTTATGCTTGTGGAAAGAGGAAGCCTCTCTATTTCCTATTTAGGATTGAACTAATAATGAAAGTAAGGAAAAATAGATCGTGGCTTACAACAATGTAGAAGAATTACCGGCAGAAATTACCGAAAAGTTACCCCAACACGGACAGCAGATCTTTTTAGCCGCATTTAATGCCGCACAGTCAGATGGGATGAGTGAAGACGCTGCAACGAACGTTGCTTGGAACAGCGTTAGCCAAGAATACGAACAAGGGGAAGATGGTCAGTGGCATCAGAAACCAGAAGATCCCGCAGTACACGATAAGTCTACCGTATCTGGTGGTAATTAGTAGATAGTTTTAACATCCGATCCTAAGACTCAGCGATCGCAAAACTATTTAACACGAGCTGGCACGAATTTGAACAAAGCTCAGGTTAAGAAAACTAAGGTTAAGAAAACCCGCCCGTGCGGGTTTCTTCTATTTTTTAATCGTTTAGGATGGAATCGCAACTGCGAACCATCAGCCAAACAAGCGATCGCGTTCTGCTCGTAGCAAACTGTAACACTCGCACGCTGTCGCCTCTAAACCTTGGCGATCGCAAATTGTCATCTTACCGCGATTATATTGAAGTAAGCCTATTTTTTGCAGTTTTAATGCCACCTCTGTCACGCTAGCGCGGCGCACGCAAAGCATTTGAGCTAAAAACTCTTGGGTTAATTCAAATTTATCGTCTCTGGCACTATCGTGCATCATCAGTAACCAGCGACAGCATCGTTGTTCGACGGGATGGCGGCTGTTACAGGCAGATGTTTGAGCAATTTGGATTAGGAGCAGATTGATATACCGTTGTATCCAGAGCGATAGAGTATCGACTTGAGCGATCGCTTGCTTGAAGACATCGGCTCTCAGCCGTATTGCTTCCCCTGGAATTTGAACGATCGCCTTAAAGTTAGATATGTCGGTTCCCAAAAATAAGGGAATCCCTGCCATGCCATCGTTACCTACAACACCTACCTCTACGGCAGTACCGTCTGTCATAACGGTTAAGAGGGAAACTAAACAACTCGTTGGAAAATAGACATAAGGTATTCGCTCTTGTGGCTGAAACAAAACCTGCTTGAATGCCAAAGAAACAATTTCGAGATGAGATTGGAGGCTGCAATAGGCTTCTTGAGATAAAGCAGATAGTAAGCGATTGTTTAGATCCTTTTGATTAACTTTTCGATCGAGTTCAGATCCACTCATTGGCAGATGTCCTTAGCCATGTGTTTTTTATCAGGAAAAGGTATGGCACAGGACAGGGCAGTGTTTTTCCTCATTATATTTCTCACCGAGAAGTAAATCTTAACTCCTACTTAAGAATACCTACAAAATTAGTATAACAAGCCGTGTATGTACGTTATCGTACTTTGGTTTTTGTCAGCTTTGTGTACGATTTTGAAGTGAAAAGCTGAGCTATGCCTGTAACTCCAATTGCATGAAGTCAAAATATTATCGATTTATCGCTCCAATTCAATACGAGATCTTCATTCTTCATATTCGATATTGGCTACTATGTCAATGCTATTTCTTGGTAGAAGCAAGCTAGTAGTAAATAGCTCAAATATTTTGATTTTCCCCTCATTTTAATTTTCCTGCGACGCTCGATAGATGACAGTGCCGACATCCTCGAAACTAATGCTGGAGTGATGTCAAAACTTATCTTGCGCGATCGAAGCAGGTTAAACCCCAATTATTTTCAATTAAATCGATGGAGGAAGCTTTACGTGTCGGATTCTGAAGCTAACGAGCTTTATCGCAAAAATCACTTGCTGGCTGCTTTACCAACGGAGGAATACCAACGCCTACAACCTCACTTAGAAGTTGTCTGCTTATCTCATCGGCAGATTTTGCATGAAATTAACGAGCTAATCGAATACGTTTATTTTCCCACTCAGGCTTTAGTGTCTATGGTATCGCTGATGGAGGACGGAGCGACAATAGAAGTTGGTGTAGTGGGAAGAGATGGTATGGTGGGTTTACCAGTCTGCTGGGGAGGTGGCAGCGTCACAACTCAGGCGATCGTGCAGATTCCTGGTGAGGCGATCGGAATAACAGCCGATCGCCTCAAAGCCGAATTCGATCGCCACGGAGTGCTACACCGGCTCATACTGCTCTATACCCAAGCTTTGTTTACTCAAGTAGCTCAAACAGCTGCTTGTAACAGCCGCCACACTGTAGAGCAGCGCTTGGCGCGGTGGTTGCTATCAATTGAAGATCGAATTGAGTCCGAGCAATTGTTACTGACTCAAGAATTTATCGCTCAAATGTTAGGTATCCGCCGTTCTGGAGTGACTGTTGCGGCTACAGCTTTACAACAAGCGGGAATGATTCGATATTCTCGGGGCAAAATTGCTATAGTCGATCGCCAACTGCTGCAATCTAGTGCCTGTGAGTGTTACAAAGTCGTCAAAAATGAGTTCGATCGCTTGATACGTTTAACACACAATATTTAACACGCAATCCCAATCAATTCGCCGCTTCATTCACTGTTGAGATTGTGCGAGTCTACGTCCGCTACCGTACAGTCATTTTTTACCTCAGTAGATATACTACTTTAAGCATATCTATTCTCATAGCTGGAAACTTTGAATTTTTCAGAGTTGTTTTATTGCTTAGTTGCATTCCTTCTAATGTCAACTAGCTTAACAGCAAAGTTTAACCAACACAAACGCTCCGATTGGAAGAATTCTGACAGATCGAGTTGACTTACCTCTCAAAAATTGTAATAGTCGAGCGCAACGCCGTTTAACTTGACTAAGCTGCTTCTATACATTTTGACTTATGAGTTTTCTTATGACCTCAGGAAACGAGCGCGACATCCAAAATCAGAAAGTTGCTAAGCTTTGGGGTAGTAGTTGGCAAAAACTCAGTCCTAAGCAGCGACAGTTGGTTGGAGACATCATGCAAGATGTCAAGATCGTGTCTATTGGCGATCCTCTGGAAGTAGAAGTTAGTAAAATGCCGCCGCCAGATTTTGCCAACGTTACGCCAAGCAATCGCTCTACTTACTTTGGCGAGCATAGTTCTTCCGAGCCTTATTCCACTGATGTTTTCGCAATGACATGGCAATCGGTTCTAGAGAAAACTACAGATGCTTTGGTAGAAGAACAAAAGGATTTGAAGCAGCTTCAGTTTATCTTTCAAGAACTAGATTATCAAAAACTTACAAACAATACTATTAATGATATTAGTACGATTGTCAGACAGCCAGCAGATTTGGAGGCGATCGCAACACTTGAAGCCCAAACCGAGCTACTGAAAGAACTACTCGATAACTATTTTATTCAAGCGTTTTCATCTATAGCAAATTGCTGTGAAATATCTCTACAAAGCGATTTAGATGAGGCACTTAAAGATTTAGTTCAACAAGCACAAAATTTAGGGTTACTAGGATTGGGAGCTTTTACACTCGCAGCAAATTTACATCTATTGCTTTTACACGAAAAGGTGAAATCTTTCCCCCAAGAGCGACAGAATTTCAACCGCATTCTCAATCATTATATAGCTTATGTCAAAAATACAATAAGGCTCATATTTAGACTATCTGTAGGCAAAATTGATAAAGCTTGTACGTGTATAAAATATTATTCAAATTTTGATGAGAACCCAGAATATGAATGTCTATATTCTGATGGGAAAGACATTTATATTTTTCGCGATCGCAGCGAACGAGCAGGATATGAGTGTAACAAACACAGATTAAGAATGTTTCATTCTACGGTAGACCGGGTGATGCAATTCATAGTTCAACCTCTGCGATCGACAATTAAAGTCTGGGAAAAACTAGTAGTTCAGATGTCGCTTTCACCTATGTAGAGATACAAGTTGTGGTAGGGGCGCACAGCCGTGCGCCCCTACATAATGTATTGCACCACAGTACAATCTCTATGCCTAAATGTTATTTCCGATGACTACCTAACCACTTAGCCGCAGCGATACCCAATACGGCTGCTACTAGGGGATTGCTAAGGAACTTGATAATAGCTGGTTGTTCCGCCATGACTTCTTGGAAGATGTCTGGATGGTTGTGATATGCATAAGCAGCCAATTTGCTCACATCATCAGCACTCATACGGTTGGGATTGTGGGTAGAGAGTCCCAGTTGTCTTTCTAAATCGCGATCGTGTAGTCCTTTCTTACTTAAATGCTTGAAGAAAGCCCGCGCCACATCATCCCGTTCGTTGGGTTTAATTTGGGCGATCGCTTTTTGCAATTCTGGCTCCATTTGCGCTGGAGGAATGCGCTCGTGCTGTAAAGAGTTACCGAACATTTGGCGGCGCTGATCGTATGACGATCTTTGAGCGAAATCGTCAAAGTTCTCGTACTCTTGTTCTGGATTATTTGAGGGATATGCGTCAAGGTTTTCCGTGTTACCTTGCGCTAGATCGCCCATGATTTCCCTTCTGTATTTGTCGCTGCTAGTCATAATTCCAATCTCCTTTTTTTAAACCGTTCACCTGTCATCAGCTAGTTTGAATAGCTGTTTTATCAAGAGAGCGGGTTTATTAATATCTACTTTTATAAGTAAGAAGTTCGGGTGAACCCGGCCCTACAGTTATCGTTCATTTAACTAATGACAAATGACCAATGACTAATGACAAAAAAATGACCCTATTTGTACTGAATCTGATTTGTTTGCACATCGTATTGTGCTGTCAAAATCAGTTTTTTGTCAGGAGCGTACATTAAGACTGTCAAGTCCTGGTTAGGGAAGTTTTTATGAAACCCTTGTGCCAAAGATTTCGCTAATGGCTTCACTTCATTCGGACGAACATCCGGGGTAATAACTACGCCTAGCTTATTGTTGTCTCTTACATATGCGTCTTGAACCAGTCCTTTGCCTGTGCGAGTTACCCAAGTCCCAAAGTCTTGCCCGACTGGTGTATTCCCACGAGCAATTTGTCCGTAATCAGCACTGCGGCTAACTGTTGGTACGTTAGCATTGGGTTGCTTTGCTTGTACGCTGCTACTACAAGCAACTGTTGTTGTCAGTAAGAAAATGGCTGAAAGAACGATCGCAATTCTACGAAAGTGCTGCATGAAATTCACTTCCGTTTCCTCCCTAAAATTATTGATGTCAATTCCGTTTTTGAAAAAATTGAGGAAGGTAAAATTTCACACTCTCACTTATTTTACCTTCCGATTTTTTAAAGTTTGATTAGAGGTTCTTCTTCACTTCATCTTTTACGTCTTCAGCAGCATGACGTGTTTGTCCTTCTGCTTGCTTGGCTTTGCCTTCTGCTTTATCTTCAGGATCGCCTGTAATATTTCCTAAAGCTTCTTGGGCTTTTCCTTCAATATTTTTAGCAGTAGCTTTTGCTCTATCTTCTGCGCTCATGCTATTTCTCCTTGTGAATTCAAATTAGCTTCTAAGTTGAGTGCCAACTTGAGAGAGCTTTTGTCTCTACACTGAACAATTTATCTGAAAATAATAGTTTTAGCCTTCTGCCACAAGACTGATTCGAGTTCTCTATAAAAAGAAAGAGATAAAGCTTAGTAAGTCAAAAGTCAAAAGTTAAAAGTTAAGAATTACTATCGCAAATGACAAATGACGAATGACCGATAAAAAAACCTAGCTGTATTAAACAACTAGGTTTATAAAGGCACGATTAGATTTTGATTTCTTAATCGATATAACCCATTAAATATGGATAGTTGTCGATTTCATTAGAAGCAATTGGACGCATTCCAGAAGATACATAAGTGGTGGAGAAATCAAAGGCATCTTCGGCAATGGGGCGATCGCCCATTAAGGGAATAATGTTGGAGTATTTGAACTGGTCTGCCATAATCGGACGCAATCCAGCTGAGTTGATTGTATCCACAATCTCTAAATGATTTGCCTCAATCGGGCGAATACCAGAGATGTTAACAGTGTCGAATGTATCAAAATCGGTAGCCATGATGGGGCGAATCCCATGCATGTTCACTTCTTCTCGCACCACTAAACTGCTTGCGGCGATCGGGCGCAGTCCTGCCACGTTGACAACACTACCAGCCAGTGGCTTACCATCGGCGGATACACTCAAAGCCGAACTTTCGATCTCGCCAGTCACCACTTGATTCTCAGCCTTAGACTCGGTACTCTTGGCACGCGGTCTGCGGCTGGTGGAACCGTTACCATTTTTTCTCGCATTACTGGCATTAGTCATAATCGCAAACCTCTAAGTTTCTATCGAGCAATAGCAAATAGCCAGAGAAAATTCCGAGTGGTTTTTATCGGTTAATTACTGCTATCTGAGTTTAACGTTAAAAAAGATTATATAGTTATAGGTATCTTAACGGAATAAACATAGAAAAACTTAAATATGTTAAGATAAATGAAGGTCATTGGTCATTAGTTGTTAGTTGAGCGTTGTTAGTTGTTAGTTGTTGGCAAGATATCACTAATAACTGGTCACCGGTCACTGGTCACTGATAACTACTCCCTTCTTCATGATGCAATTTAGCCTTCAAGCGCCGTTTGCACCTACAGGCGATCAACCGTCGGCGATCGCTCAACTTGTAAAGTCCATTCAAGCCGGACATCGTTACCAAACTTTACTTGGAGCTACGGGAACGGGTAAGACGTTTACAATGGCTGCGGTTATTGAAAAGATTGGCAAGCCAACACTGGTACTCGCTCATAATAAAACCCTTGCTGCCCAACTTTGTAACGAGTTGAGAGAGTTTTTCCCAAACAATGCGGTGGAGTACTTTGTCAGTTACTACGATTACTACCAACCAGAAGCCTACATCCCCGTCACCGATACATTTATTGAAAAAAGCGCTTCGATCAACGACGAGATCGATATGCTACGCCACTCCGCCACGCGATCGCTCTTTGAACGGCGAGACGCGATCGTCGTTGCTTCCATCAGTTGTATTTACGGTTTAGGAATGCCAGCCGAATACCTCCGCGCCTCGATTCCCTTACAAGTGGGAATGGAAGTGAATCAGCGGGAAATTTTACGCAGCTTAGCATCCGTACAGTACAACCGCAACGATGTAGAAATGGGACGGGGAAAATTTCGCGTACGGGGTGACGTATTAGAAATTGGACCCGCTTACGAAGACCGGATCGTGAGAGTAGAATTCTTTGGGGACGAGATCGACGCAATTCGATATGTCGATCCGGTGACGGGGGAAATCCTGCAGAGTTTGGAAGCGTTGAATATCTACCCAGCGCGACACTTTGTCACTCCAGAAGACCAGTTAGAATTTGCACTGGAAGCGATCGCGGCAGAACTAAAACAGCGTAAAGCCGAATTAGAAGCAGAGAATAAGTTACTTGAAGCACAACGCATTGACCAGCGGACGCGCTATGACTTAGAAATGTTGCGTGAAGTCGGCTACTGTAATGGCGTAGAAAACTATTCCCGTCACCTAGCGGGAAGACAAGCAGGGGAACCGCCAGAGTGTTTGATCGATTATTTCCCGAACGATTGGCTGTTGGTAGTAGATGAGTCTCACGTTACCGTACCCCAAATTCGGGGGATGTACAACGGCGATCGCGCCCGTAAGTTAGTCTTGATCGATCACGGTTTCCGCCTACCCAGCGCCGCTGACAACCGCCCGTTAAAATCAGAAGAATTTTGGGCAAAGGTGAACCAGTGCGTCTTTGTCTCCGCAACTCCTGGGAATTGGGAATTAGAGGTTTCAGAGGGACGAGTAGTAGAACAAGTGATTCGTCCTACAGGTGTAGTCGATCCAGAAATTTTCGTCCGTCCTACCGAGGGGCAAATTGACGATCTTTTAGGTGAAATTAAACAGCGGGTGGATCGGCGCGAACGGACGCTGGTAACAACCCTGACAAAGCGAATGGCAGAAGACCTGACAGAATATCTTCAAGACCACGGGATTCGCGTCCGATACCTCCACTCCGAGATTAATTCGATCGAACGGATCGAGATTTTACAAGATTTGCGCGAAGGTAGTTTTGATGTCTTGGTAGGAGTGAACCTGTTGCGGGAAGGATTGGACTTACCCGAAGTCTCGCTAGTGGCAATTTTAGACGCAGATAAAGAAGGATTCTTGCGGGCAGAGCGATCGCTAATTCAAACTATCGG
Source organism: Chroococcidiopsis cubana SAG 39.79 (assembly GCF_003991895.1). Taxonomy (NCBI): domain Bacteria; kingdom Bacillati; phylum Cyanobacteriota; class Cyanophyceae; order Chroococcidiopsidales; family Chroococcidiopsidaceae; genus Chroococcidiopsis; species Chroococcidiopsis cubana. The sequence goes on along the minus strand of NZ_RSCK01000004.1, from coordinate 108,518 downwards.
TAGGGCAGCCAGAAACGTGCGGGGACAGGCGATTTTGTACGCCGATAACCTCACAGATAGCATGGCAAAGGCGATCTCGGAAACAGAACGACGACGGGCAATTCAAATCGAATATAACGAAAAGCACGGGATTACGCCCCAGCAGATCGTGAAAAAATCGAGTAACGCGATTTTATCCTTCTTAGCCGTGTCGCGTCGTTTAAACGCCCAAGAATTAGAAACTGTTTACGAACAAGCCAGCGATTTACCCTTAGAACAGATTCCAGAATTAATTACCCAACTGGAAGCACAGATGAAAGAAGCAGCAAAAAATCTAGAATTTGAAGAGGCAGCAAAATATCGCGATCGCATCAAGCATTTGCGGGATAAATTGCTGGGACATTAAATCAGTGGCTAGTGGCTAGTGACTAGTGACTAGATAAAGAATCCAGCTACTAGCTACCAGCCACTAGCCACTCACCAATTACCAATTACCAACTACCTTGCAATTGAAAGTCATAGTTATCGGCGGTGGGGCGGCGGGTTTTTTTAGCGCGATCGCCTGTGCTGAAAACCATCCCCACACGCAAGTTACTTTACTAGAAGCTGGTCGTCAACCATTGACAAAAGTATTGATTTCTGGCGGGGGACGCTGTAATGTCACCCATGCTTGTTTCGACCCAGCTGCACTAGTCCAAAATTACCCTAGAGGTGGGAAAGCCTTGCGGGGTGCATTCACTCGGTTTCAAAGTCAAGATACTGTCGATTGGTTTACTCGTCGCGGCGTACAGTTAAAAACTGAAGCAGACGGGCGGATGTTTCCCATCACCGATAATTCCGAAACCATCATCGAATGTCTGATCCATGCAGCTGCAAAAGCTGGCGTGAAGATAAGGAATAACGCGCCAGTGGCTGCTGTGTCGTATGTCGAGAGTCGGGAAGAAGGACAAGGGGACAAGGGGACAAGGGGACAAGGGGACAAGGGAGACAAGGGAGACAAGGGGGACAACTACCAACTACCCATTACCAATTCCCCATTACCCATTACCCATTACCCCAAATTTGAAGTCGAACTCAAATCAGGTGAAGTCCTAGAATGCGATCGCCTGCTATTAGCGACGGGTAGTAATGTGGCGGGTTATCGCATAGCGCGATCGCTGGGACATCAAATTGAGCCGCCAGTCCCGTCTTTGTTTACTTTTAATGTTTTGGATAAGAGTTTGCGAGAGTTGGCAGGGGTAAGCATGAACCCCGTGCATCTACGATTGCTGACGGATAGCAAGACAAAATTAGAACAAACGGGGGCGTTGCTAATTACCCATTGGGGTTTAAGCGGTCCCGCCGTCCTCAAACTTTCTGCGTGGGGGGCGAGGGCATTGCATGACTGCCACTATCAAGCGAAATTATTGGTTAACTGGTTGCCAGAATTGGATCGGGAAACGCTGCGATCGCAAATTCTCTCCGTCAAAACAGCACAACCAAAAAAAGCGATCGCTTCTTATCGTGGCGTGAATGTGTTGCCGCACCGTCTGTGGCAATACATAATTGTACGGGCGGGAATTGCGCCAGAAGACCGCTGGGCGGGAATCTCTAATAAGGAGATCGATCGCCTGATCCAAGAAATTGCTCAAGCTGAATACCTCATCCAAGGCAAAGGAGCTTTCAAAGAAGAGTTTGTCACCTGTGGCGGAGTCAATTTGAAAGAAGTTGACTTTAAAACCATGCAAAGTAAACTCGTCCCAGGGCTTTACTTTGCTGGCGAAATCCTCGATATTGATGGCGTAACTGGAGGCTTCAACTTTCAAAGTGCCTGGACAACTGCATGGTTGGCTGGACAAGCGATGGGAATTCGGAATTCGGAATAGACGCGCTCCGCTACACTGCGTGAACGGAATTCGGAATTAGTTCAGTACTCGCTATTCTCTGATTAGGATTGATGATGAAACTTCTTGCATGAACCGCAGTAATTGCATTAAATGTAGGGGCGAGTTCACCAAAAAATCGGCTCTTGACACGAATTTCAGGTAAACTCGCCCTAACGAGCCGTGCAAGCGTTCTGAGGATGAAGCGAACATGAAATTTAGCGAAATTGTCAGCAAATTGGGTGAGGCGGCTAGCAATAACAGCCTTGCTGCTAACCCAGACTGCGATCCAGAAATTACGGGTGTAGCCGCAGTCGATCGAGCAACGGCTGAAAATATCAGCTACATTGATGGAGACAAATTTGCTACTTACATTCATGAAACTGGCGCTAGCGCCTTGATTTTGCCTCAAGATGAAACTTTAAAGGAACAAGCGCAACACCGGGGAATTGCGTGGATCTCTACGTCTCAACCCAGATTGATGTTTGCTCAGACGCTGGCATTGTTCTATCAACCCTATCGTCCCAAACCAGCGATTCATCCTACGGCTGTGATTCATCCTTCGGTACAGTTAGGTGCGGATGTAGCAATTGGGGCGCATGTTGCGATCGAAGCTGGTGGAAAAATTGGCGATCGCGTCTGTATTCATCCTAATGTCGTGATTTATCCAGATGTAGAAATTGGCGATCGCACGGTGTTACACGCTAACTGTACAATCCAAGAACGCAGTCGGATCGGCGCTGATTGCACGATCCATAGCGGCGTTGTCATTGGTGCAGAAGGGTTTGGCTTCGTGCCTACGGCAACTGGTTGGTTCAAAATGGAACAGTCTGGCTTTGTGGTGCTAGAAGAGGGCGTAGAAGTAGGATGTAATAGCACGATCGATCGTCCTGCTGTAGGAGAAACCCGCATCGGTCGCAATACCAAACTCGATAATCTGGTACACATCGGTCACGGTTGCAAAATTGGTGCTAACTGTGCGATGGCGGCGCAAGTTGGCTTGGCGGGAGGAGTGGAACTTGGAAATGGCGTGATTCTCGGCGGACAAGTGGGAATTGCCAATGAAGTCAAAATGGGAAATGGGGCGATCGCTTCGGCTAAAACCGGAATTTATCACAACGTTAAACCGAAAGATATTGTTTCTGGTTATCCTGCTGTTCCCCACAAAATCTATCTCAAAAACTCGGCTATTTACAAGCGATTGCCAGAAATGTATGAATTTTTCAAGCAGAAAATGAAAGAAAAATAACTTCAGATTTGTGTACGGGCAGGTTTAGCAGATAGATTGACAGCCCTCTCTAGAGATTTTGGCTCAAAACCTGCCCCTACGACTATACAGGCGGGTTTAGCTGAGAGATTGACCTTCTTCCTAAATTGTCGGTCAAAACCCGCCCCTATGACCTACCTTTTAAATGTTTGCCGAGACAACCATTGCACGAACCCAGGGAACACATTATATGCAGCTTGAGCGAAATTTGCAGAACCAACCACGACTTCAGCCCTTTGGTGTTTAACTCCATCCCAAATTGCTTTCGCTACATCTTCCGGCTTTTCCACAAAAGGGGTATGTAGTATTTCTTCTAACTGTTGTCGGCGCGATTGGGCATCTGCTTCATCATGACCGGTAAAAATTGCCCGTTCTGTAAAACTGGTTTTAATAATGTTGGGATAAATGCCGCAGACGTGAATTCCTTTAGGCTTAAGTTCTGAATGCATGGCTGCTGTCATGCCAGCAACGCCGAATTTAGTGGCAGTGTAGGGAGCTAGGTAAGGAATTGGTACTTTACCCCCAATTGAACTGATATTGACGATCGCGCCTTGTCTGCGTGCCAGCATGTGCGGTAAAACGCTGTGGATTGTATGAACGTAGCCGCAGAGGTTGGTATCGATTGTATGATGCCACTCTTCTAGGGAAAAGCTTTCTACCGGACCTGAGACGTATATTCCGGCATTGTTGATCAGGACATCAATCGCGCCATAATGTTCTAGTGCTTTGTCGATCAGATTTTTTACTTGGTCTGGATCTCTAACATCTGTAGGGACTACCAAGGCTTGGCGATCTAGTTTTTGGATATCCTCTGCTACAACCGCGAGGCGATCTCTATGTCGCGCAGCCAGCACGAGATCGTAACCTTTGCTGGCAAAAAGCAAAGCAGTTGCTTCGCCGATTCCTTGGGATGCGCCTGTAATCAGTGCTATTGGAGCCATACCGAAAGTAAACTATCACTAGTATCTATTACTTGGCTATTCGTGTTTTATTACCTCCCTCTGTTGGCAGAATTCGCGAATGAGTCAAGAAAAAGATTTTTATGTCGCGCAAAGCCGCAAAGACGCGAAGTGTTTTTGTGGAGAAAGTTAAGGTTAAGAGAAGTTAAGAAGAGGGTTTATGTGTTTTTAAATGACGATTTTTTAGAATACTAAGATGTTTAAAATATTGGTCGATTATGAGATTTACTCCGCTCGAACAAATCGATAGCAATTTTCTCAGAAATATTAAAATAATTGCTACTGATATGGATGGAACTCTGACGCAAAAAGGGAAGTTTACGTCAGATTTATTGCTGATGTTTGAAAAGTTGGCTGTATCGGATCTCCAAGTTTTGATTGTGACTGGACGTTCGGCTGGATGGGTGAGTGGATTAGTCAATTATTTACCAATTGCTGGAGCGATCGCGGAAAATGGTGGTTTGTTTTATCCAGCAAAAAATGAAGAGGCAATCGCGCTTACATCCATTTCTAATAGATTAGAATATCGACAAGAATTAGCAGCAGTTTTTCAAAAACTCCAACAATCTTTTCCTCAAATTTGCGAGTCCAGCGACAATTGCTTTCGGATTACTGATTGGACTTTTGATGTACGAGGATTAAGTGCAGAACAATTAGAGCGACTCAGTAGTCTTTGTCAGGAATTAGGTTTGGGCTTTACTTACAGCAACGTTCAATGTCATATTAAGCCACTCAATCAAGATAAAGCAACTGGCTTAATGCAGGTTTTACAAGATTACTTTCAATGTCTGCCAGAACAGGTGTTAACTGTTGGTGATAGTCCTAACGATGAGAGTTTATTTAATCCTCAGTATTTTCCCTTTTCTGTCGGAGTTGCAAATGCGCTTGAGTATGCAAATCATTTAAGCTACCAGCCTGCTTATATTACAAAAGCAAGTGAAGGACAAGGATTTTGTGAGGCATGTAGGAAAATTCTCAGGGTTTCAGGTAAATTGAGTAACTAAAGTTTCAAACTTCAATGCGAAAATATCTGTATAATGCTGGAGATTTTTCTTGTATTTGAGAGCAATTTTGAAGGAAGTTATTCGAGCGATGATTCTCGGTTTTTTACTTCAAAATTTTGCAATCTAGCTCTGGACAACTCGCTCAACTACAAAATTAATAATGCCTGCAACTAACGTCAATACAATTGAGCCTAGCAAACCTGGTAACAATCCCGCGACAGTAAAACCAGGTGACAAAACGCTGGCAATCCAAATGCTTATCCCATTGACGACAAATAGAAATAATCCTAAAGTCAAGATTGTGAGTGGTAGAGTTAACACGCTCAAAATCGGTCTGATGACAGCATTAACTAAACCAATAACAACTGCTGCAATTAAAGCTGCGGTAAAGTTCGTGACTATAAAGCCATTGACAATGTTTGCCGTAATTAGTAAGGAAACTGCGGTCACGAGCCAAGTCAACAGGAAATGTATCATGGTAGTTTCTACTGAAATGACAAGATGATATTCTTCCTTATTTAATACATACCACAGTTGTGTTTGTCTGTTATAAATTTGCCACTCTCTAGCTGCTAATTTTAGGCAATTGGCTGGAGAGTATGGGTTACGCTTCTGCCCTCTGTTCTCTACCCCCTGCCTTTCAGATTGAATGCGATAAGCTGAAAAGAGTAGCATTGAGATCTCACATGGTATTTTTGCGGCAACTGGCAGGATTATGTATCGCGATCGCTCTATTCGTGATTTGGGCTTTACCTGCCCAAGCTTTAGATTATCCGCCGCCGCTCTCCTACAGCAATGCAGAGCTGACAGGTAAAGACTTTTCGAGACAAATTTTAAGAGCCGCAGAGTTTTCTAATGCCAATATGGAGCAGGTTAATTTTACTGATGCTGACTTGCGCGGGGCAATTATGAGTGCTTCAGTGATGACACAGGCAAACTTGCACGGTGCAGATTTGAGTATTGCTATGGTCGACCAGGTAAAAATGACTGGAGCCGATCTGAGCGATGCTGTATTGCAAGAAGCCCTTTTACTCCGTACTATCTTTACTGGTGTTGATATTACAGGTGCAGATTTTAGCGACGCGATTTTAGACGGGGCGCAGGTGAAAGAATTGTGCCAACGAGCAAGTGGAATTAACTCAAAAACAGGTATTGCAACTCGCGAATCTTTGGGGTGTCAATGAAGCGTGTCGGTGTTATTGGTGGCGGACAGTTAGCTTGGATGATGGCTGATGGAGCCAAGAAGTTAGGGATCGAACTGGTAGTACAAACACCAAATAAGAGCGATCCAGCAGTAGCGATCGCCACAGAAACAATTATCGCCGCGATCGACGATGCCGAAGCAACAAAAGTCCTAGCTGAAGATTGCGAGATCGTGACTTTTGAAAATGAATTCGTCAACATAACCGCTTTATCAACTTTAGTCGAGCAAGGAGCCTGCTTTCGTCCTGGGCTAAATGTCTTATCTCACATTCTCGATAAATACGAGCAACGTTGCTATTTACAGCAAATTGGTTTACCTGTCCCCAAGTTTATCGCTTTAGAAGAATCAAATGTAGGGGAGCATAGCTATGCTCCCCTACAAAAGTTTCCTGTCGTACTCAAAGCTCGTCGTCACGGATATGACGGACAAGGGACTTTTATTATTAAGGATGCGGAGACTTTACAAGAAAAACTATCTGCATCTCGACATCCAGAGAAACAGTCTCAGTATCTATTAGAAGAATTTATCCCTTTCGATCGCGAATTGGCAGTTATCGCTGCTCGTTCCGTTACAGGTGAGATAGCAATTTATCCCATTGTCGAGACGCAGCAGCAAGAGCAAGTTTGTCGGCGGGTATTTGCCCCTGCGGATCTTAGTGCAGAATTAGTTCAAGACATCGAAGCGATCGCCCGCACGTTTTTAGAAAGTCTACAAGCTGTTGGTATATTTGGGATCGAATTATTCCTCACCTCAGAAGGTAAGGTATTGGTCAATGAAATTGCTCCCCGCACTCATAATTCTGGACATTTTACCCTAGATGCTTGTGAAGTCTCGCAATTTGAACAACATCTTCGCGCTATCTGCGGCTTACCATTGGGAAATCCTACCCTCCGTAGTGCTGGGGCGTTGATGGTAAATTTATTAGGCTATGAAACTGCTTCTGGGCGCGACTATCTCGCCCAACGCCAACAAATCGCCCAAATTCCTCAAGCATACCTTCGCTGGTACGGCAAAACTGCATCTCGCCCAGGACGCAAGCTAGGACACGTCACCGTATTATTAGACGATCGCAACCGTCACAAAGCAGAGGCGATCGCCCAACAGATTGAATCCATTTGGTATTCAGTCATCAGTTATCAGTGACCAGTGGTAAGTGGGGTAATGGGTAATGGGTAATGGGTAATGGGTAAATGGGTAGTTGGTAGTTGCTTCCTTGTCCCCCTTGTCCCCCTTGTCCCCCTTGTCCCCCTCTTCCCTCTTCCCGACTCCCGCGTGCTTGTCGATTCTCACTAAAAAGTTATAATAGTTGGAGTTCAACTGCGGCGTTGGTGACTGCCAATAATGTTTTTGATCTATGCTTAAACATTTAAGGGAGTCAAAATTGCTAACGGCAGTAGACCGAGCAAGTACTCGGAAACTTTAAGTTCAGCTAATCGATTCCCACCTGGATTTTCCAGGTCAAAACTGAGGTAAGACGGCGTTGCGGTGGACTTACAAGCATGAACTCCTTTAGCTAATAGCTGAAGGAGTTTTTGATTTTGGTCAGTTATCAGTGACTAGTGACTGGTGAGTGGTGACTAGAAAAGAGTCCAGCCACTAGTTCCACTAGCCACTCACCAATTACCCATTACCAATAAATTTTTGTATCAATTTATGCAACTCATTATTTGTGCTAACAGTAATATAAATAAACTTAATGTAGTCTTAATTTGGGCTTAAGCGTTTGTCGCCTCTATTGATAGCACCGAGTCACTCGCCGACTATTCTTCAATTAGATTCTGGTTTAACTCTCATACATCAATACCTTCCTACAACTACAGTGGTAGTCACAGATGTTTGGTTGCGGGCAGGTGCGATCGCAGAGCCGGAAGCATGGTACGGGATGGCTCACTTTCTGGAACACATGATATTTAAAGGGACGGAGACGATCCCGCCAGGAGTGTTCGATCGCGTCGTGGAAAACAGAGGTGGAATGACAAATGCTGCTACTAGCCACGACTACGCTCACTTTTATTTAACAACTGCCGCTCCTTACTGGGAAGATACGCTGCCGTACTTGGCAGAATTGTTGTTAAATGCTGCTATTCCAGAAGACGAATTCGATCGAGAACGGGAAGTTGTCTTAGAAGAAATTCATGCTTGTTACGACGATCCAGACTGGATTGGATTTCAAACTCTGAGTGAAAGTATCTACCAACAGCATCCCTACGGGCGATCGGTTCTGGGTACGGAATTGGAGTTAATGCAGCACTCACCAGAGGCAATGCGGTGCTTTCATCGCGCTCATTACCAACCCGAAAATATGACGGTAGCGATCGCAGGTGGAATCGAAACAGAACGAGCGATTGAAATCGTCAACCTCAGTTTCGACCGATTTTTGCCACGGATAGAATTACCACCTGTAGAACTGGTCAAAAAACCACTGCTAGCCGGAATTCGCCGCCAGGAATTATATTTACCAAGACTGGAACAAGCACGGCTACTTATGGCTTGGATCGCACCAGGTATCGACCAATGGCGCAGTGCTTATGGTTTAGATCTGATTTCAGTTATATTGGGCGCGGGACGTTCTTCCCGCTTAATCCGCACTCTCAGGGAAGATAAACAATTAGTCCAAGCAATCAGCAGCCAGTTTTCCCTACTGCAAGATGCTAGTTTATTTACCATTAGTGTTTGGTTAGAACCGCAACATTTAGAAAGAGTAGAAGAATTAATTTGCGCCCATTTAGAACAGTTACAGACAACTGCGATCGCCCCGGAAGAACTCGCGCGCGCTCAGCGAGTTCTGTGTAACGACTATGCTTTTTCCACCGAAACACCAGAACAACTGGCAGGGTTGTATGGTTACTATCAAACTCTAGGCGAACCAGAGTTAGCCACAACTTATCCCCAGCAAATCAAATCCTTCGATTCCGTCGAACTCCAACAAATTGCTCAACAATACCTTTCTCCCTATTCCTACGCGGTAACAGTCGTCAAACCTTGTTAGTCTAGGGAGTAGGGACAAGGAAGCAGGGTAGCTTTGTGTGCAGGTGTGCAGGGGGGAGAAGAGAGAGTCGCGGAGCGCAAGATTGCGCAAGGTCGCGCTTGGGAAAAACTGCCTCTCGCAAGAGCGCAAGAGCGCCTTTCACCAATTACCCATTACCAACTACCAATTCCCTACACAGACGTTACATGTAACGTTTCTACTGATAACTGATAACTGATAACTGATTTCCCGTGACAACCTCTTTACCAACTCAACAGATCCATCGCACAGTTTTACCTAATGGCATGGTTGTGCTGGCGATCGAAAACCCAGCCGCAGACATTGTTGCTACCCGTATTTTTCTCAAAGCAGGGAGTTGCTGGGAACCACAACAGCAAGCTGGGTTAGCGCATTTGCTATCTGCGGTGATGACAAAGGGAACCACAGAACTATCCTCGATGGAAATTGCCGAACGGGTAGAGTCCGTTGGCGCAAGCTTGAGCGTGGATGCAGCCTCAGATTATTTTCTGTTGAGCATGAAAACTGTTTCAGCAGATTTTCCCGAAATCTTGGCATTAGCAGGGGAACTGTTGCGATCGCCCTCATTTCCTGCTGCTGAAGTGGAACTCGAACGACGGCTGACAATCCAACACATTCGTTCCCAACAAGAACAGCCATTTACAATTGCTTTTGACCAACTCCGACAAGCAATTTACCAAAATCATCCCTATGCTTCTTCTGGTTTGGGATGGGAAGAAACGGTAGCTAAAATCGAGCGAACTGACTTACAACAATATCACCAGACTTATTTTCGTCCTGATAATGTTGTCATTAGCTTAGCAGGTCGAATTACAGCCGATACCGCGATCGCCCAAATTGAAAAAGTTTTTGGCGACTGGGAAGCGCCGCGATCGCCCATACCACCATTGCAGTTACCCAGCCTGACTCCCGCACCTCAGCAGCTCAAGATTGCTCAGCCGACCCAGCAATCAATTATCATGCTGGGCTACTTAGCTCCTTCCGTCCATCAATCAGACTATCCAGCTTTAAAACTGCTGTCAACCCATTTAGGTAACGGGTTATCTAGCCGCTTGTTTGTCGAACTGCGCGAAAAGTTGGGCTTAGCTTACGAAGTTTCGGCATTTTACCCCACGCGCATGTCACCCGCTACGTTTGTCGCCTACATCGGAACTGCACCAGAAAATACCGCGATCGCCCGCGATCGGCTACAAACGGAAGTAGAGTTACTATGTCAAGCACAACTCAGCACGGAAGATTTACAAACAGCCAAAAATAAGCTTCTCGGTCAATATGCCCTTGGCAAACAAACGAACGGACAAATTGCTCAAGTATATGGTTGGTATGAAATTTTAGGGTTGGGAATTGAATTCGATCGCTCCTTTCAACAAGAAATTGCCCAAGTGAGCGCTGAAGCAACACAACAAGCAGCTTGCCGTTATTTACTCGAACCCTATATTTCTATGGTTGGACCAGAAACGGCGATTGGCGATCGATAACTTGTTTGTAAACAGTTTTTAGCAATTATTACAACCGATGAAACCTCATAAACTTTAATAAATTAGCAAGCTCTGCCCGAAGAAAGCCATGCTACTTTAAATGAAGGCACAAAAGGAGATTCTTAAGAGAAAAAACTCTAGAGATTAGAGCCTGTGCCTCCCGCTCTAGTCCTATCGCAAAGTACCTGAACTTGACAATACCTCACTTGTAGTAGAAGAAACGTTGAGTGAAAGAAACGTTCTTGCCTAAATATTTCTACTTTCTCGCAAACAAAAGGAGGTGTCCGGTTTACTGAAGAATCCTGATTGAGCGACGACAAATACAAGCCAAGTTTGATTGTCAGGTAAATTGCGAATTTGTCCACCCTATTTGAGTTCATCTAGTTTTTGCTGCTTTTAACTAAATCCAAACTCTCTGAATAACCCGCCTCCAAAATCAATTAACCGAGGCGGGTTTGCTATTTTAATCAGTTATCAATTATCAGTTATCAGTCGCCCCGCAGATTTTGATAGCGGTAGAATGCATATGTATCGAACAGCGCTCCGACTAAACTACAAGTCATACCGATGATACACAGCCCTCGCCAAGCACTACCACTGCCAAATGTAGCTAAGAACTGTTGCATAGCAGAAGCAATTGCCTGACCGATTCCTTGCAAGCCAGGAACGTACTTCAGCAGAGACACGCTTGCTAAACCCCCACCAATTAGAAATGTGGGGACGACAAAGCTCAGAATAATTGTCAGTAATAGAGAACGGAGAAAATTAGGCAGAATGCTCATGAAGCGTACTCTGGTCAATCGGTTGACAATGAAAATCCGATACGAGTGCCACTTTCTACAATAAGAGCGATCGCCTACCGTTGCCGCAAATTTCAAAAATCTTAAGCGATCGTTAAAAGTTTTGTCTACAACTTCAAAGCGATATTAACGATCGGGGAATTAGATTAAATTTTTCTGGCGGAGCGTGGCGAGACTGTAACGTATTTTTATTGCTAGCTAAGTAAGACATAGTAGGCGATCGCAGCATCCACCCCTAACAACGGCTTCCAACTTGAGTTAATCGGCAAATTTCTCAGATTCACTTAACAATTGGTAAACATTGACGAAGCGAACCTTGACAAGACGGCGCGATCGAACGACACAATAAGGCAAAAATCTATCTATTGCTAGAGTGAAAGCTAGCGATCCTAACTTAAGTTATTTTGCACCTAGTGATTCTGAACTTAGTTATTCTGGACACAGAGTTTATCGAGCAGAGGAAAATTGAGCGAAGTCAGACCAAGTTCTTTCCTGGGAGTATGGAGTCAGCGATTGCTGGCAGCAATTTTACTAGGTGGGCAAGTCCTAATTCACTTGCTCCAAGGTAGGATTCATCGCCGAAATACTGTAGAACAGATGGCAGCAGTGGGACCGGACTCATTGCTAATCGCCCTCATCACAGCAGTTTTTGTCGGCGCAGTTTTTACGATTCAAGTAGCACGGGAATTTATTCGATTTGGAGCAGGAACAACAGTTGGCGGGGTCTTAGCTCTTGCCTTAACTCGGGAACTCGCACCTGTATTGACAGCTGTAGTTCTCGCGGGGCGAGTTGGTTCTGCATTTGCGGCGGAAATTGGCACGATGCGCGTCACAGAGCAGATTGACGCTCTTTATATGCTCAAAACCGATCCAATTGATTATCTTGTCATTCCGCGCGTGTTAGCCTGCTGCGTCATGCTGCCAATTTTGACCCTATTATCTGCAATTACAGGTATGATTGGCGGCTTGGTGATAGCAACCAACTTGTATCGCCTATCTCAGAGCGTATTTATTGATTCAGCCCGCAATTTCTTAGATGTCTGGGATGTTACTAGTGCTTTAATCAAAGGTGCTGTTTTCGGAGCAACGATCGCAATTATTGGATGCAGTTGGGGTTTGACAACCACAGGGGGAGCCAAGGGAGTCGGACAATCAACCACAGCTGCTGTAGTCACGGCGCTACTATCAATCTTCATCATGAACTTTTTCTTATCTTGGGTCATGTTTCAAGGCTTGGGGCGCTCGACGTTGTAAGCAGGGAGCGCACGCGCAGAGAAGCTTCAAGTGCAACTACCAATTACCCACTCCCCACTCCCGACTCCCGACTCCCGGCTGAACCTTAAAATAAGAGTGTTAGAGTCTATTGTTCAGGCAGGACAAAAACAGTGACGACTTCCCCATCTGTAACATCAACCGTTCAGCTTGCTCCCAGCTACAAGCTGCCTTTATTCATAGTCTTAGGGGCAATTCCTCTAATACTCGTTTCAGCCTGGGTAGGTGGCATAATTGCCTTATTTGGTTTGTTTCTGATGTTTCAAGCTACAACCCTACGGCTACAATTCACTGATACTGCCTTAGATATCTACAGAGGAGAAACCATCATCCGGCACTTTCCCTATCAAGAATGGCAACATTGGGAAATTTTTTGGCATCAAGTGCCGATCCTGTTCTACTTTCGAGAAGTGAAAAGCATTCACTTTTTGCCCATTCTCTTTGACCCCAAAATGCTACAAACTTGTTTAGAGCAACGCTGTCCAAGACTAGAGAGCAAGGGGGCAGGGAGCAGGGGTGAAGAGAGCTGAGGGGGACAAGGGAGACAAGGGGGACAAGGGGGAACTCGCTCTTCCCCACGACCGAAGGGAGTGGGGATTAGGAGGCGAAGGGGGACAAGGGGGACAAGGGGGACGAGGAAGCAATTCTAGTCACTAGTCACCAGCCACTAGTCACTGATAATTGATAACTGATAACTGATAACTGATAACTGATAACTGATAACTGATTATGACTTCAGATGAATCCCAAACACCAAAGCCAGATAATCAACCTTGGGAAGATTCAGAGGAACAAGACAAACCTCTAAACTTCTCAATGGATGCGCCAAATGGGAAATTAGAAGAAATAAATTTACTAGATGAATCTCAATCTGAATCTAATACAGATAAAGATACAGATACGGACTTAGATTTAGAAAACTTTAACTTTTTTGCCTCGCCATCCGAAGAAGCAGAAGATGAGTTTTTGCAAGAGTTAGTAACGCCAAATTCTGCAAGAGAAACTCCAGCGGAAACGCCGCTCATTCCACTGGCAAAACCATCCAACTTGTCTCAATTGCAACAGCAGGAACAAGCCTTAAGACAAGAAATTGCACGCCTCCAAGCAACGCACAAACAGCTATCTGCTCAATTAGCGCAAACTCAATCTGCTATGAGTAAAGTGGTGCAAGAAGGTCTTGCTCAAATGGAGCAACGCAAGCAAGCATTACAAATTTCAATCGAACAGTTAGAACGGCGGCAAGAACGCATTCGGACGGAAATGCGGACGAGTTTTGCTGGAGTTTCCCAAGATTTAGCAATTCGAGTGCAGGGCTTTAAAGACTATCTCACAGGCAGCTTGCAAGATTTGGCAACAGCAGTAGAGCAATTAGAGCTAGCACCAAAAACTAGACCAGAGCCGCAACCAGCAACTAGACAACCCAAACCTCAAGAGCCGGAGCAACCCGCCACGCCTCAATTTACCGAACAGAGATTTCAAGCTACCACAAAACAAATTCGCCGCCTGCTCGACCAATACCGCAACCAACCAGATTATTACGGTCCCCCTTGGCAACTGCGCCGCACGTTTGAACCAGTGCAGGCGGAACGAGTATCCAATTGGTTTTTCAAGCAAGGAGGACGAGGTGCTTTACGAACTACAGGTAGTCGCCTACAAAATATTCTAATTAGCTCGGCGATTATTTCAATTCTATACACCTTGTACGATACTCGGCTCCGCATCTTGGTCTTAGCTAATACCCCCGAACGGCTGGGAGATTGGCGGCGTGGTTTGCAAGATTGTCTTGGCATTTCTCGCACAGATTTTGGACCCGATCGCGGTGTAACCTTGTTTGAAGATGCAGAAGCAGCTGCCATCAGAGCCGAAAGAGCGATTGAAGCCAATCAAATGCCACTGATTATCATTGATGACTCCGAGGAAAAAATTAGCCTCTCTCTGCTACAATTCCCTCTATTACTAGCCTTTGCCCCCGATCCCCAAACTCTTAGAGAAAGAGATTTTGATTATTAATGGGTAATGGGTAGTTGGTAATGGGTAATTGGTAGTTGCTCCCTTGTCCCCCTTGTCTTTCTTGTCCCCCTTGTCCCAATTTTGAATGCGTGAATTTTGATTTTAGAATTTAAACTGTCTCCCTTGCTTTCAAAAAACTAGCCCTTACGTATGACTATCTGGCTCACTCTGTGCGTAGTAACTTTACTAGTAGCGTATCTAATTGGCTCTACGCCCACTGGTTTCACGCTAGCAAAACTTTTAAAAGGAATTGATATTCGCGAGCACGGTTCTGGTTCAACTGGAGCAACTAATGTTTTAAGAACCTTAGGCAAGGGACCAGGCGCATTTGTATTAGTTATTGATGCTCTCAAAGGGGTTTTAGCGATCGCCCTCGTACCTTGGCTGTTTAGCTTTGCTAGCGCTCAAAATCTTCTGCCTCCTACTGTTGACCCTACGCTCTGGCTGTCCTGGATGGTAACGTTATCGGGGTTAGCAGCCATTTTGGGACATAGCAAATCGATTTGGTTGGGGTTTAGTGGGGGAAAATCTGTCGCTACGAGTTTGGGCGTATTATTGGCGATGAATTGGCAGGTTGCTTTAGCAACTGTCGGGGTATTTGGCGTTGCGATCGCCATCTCGCGGATCGTCTCACTCAGTTCGATCGCAGGCGCGATCGCAGTTTCGCTATTGATGCTGCTATTTCATCAACCTTTACCTTACGTCCTGTTTGGGATAGTAGGTGGTATCTACGTCATTCTGCGCCACAAGAGCAATATTCAACGCTTACTAGATGGTACGGAACCTCAACTAGGGCAAAAATCATCTACCGCAAATCAGTGAACAAGTATCAGTTATCAGCGAACAGGGTATGGGGTATGGAGTGTAGGGTGTGGGGTATAGTGAGTGGTGGGTGGTAAGTGGCTTAATTGCGACTTGCAACTGCGAGCATAGCGACTTGGAATTGCTCCGCGACTCTCTCTTCCCTCTGCACACCTGCGCACCTGCTCTCTGCCCCCTTGTCCCCCTTGTCTCCCTTGTCTCCCCTTGTCTCCCTTGTCTCCCTTCAATGCCCCAAGTTTCAATTGCCGAACTGGTTGCTGGTGTCCGCGCTGGTTGCGTGGTTAGCTTTCCTACCGATACCGTTCCTGCATTGGCGGCTTTACCAGAGCGAGCCGATCTAATCTTTGCAACCAAACAGCGCAGTCAAGATAAGCCGTTGATTTTGATGGGAGCAAAGGCAGAAGATTTGTGGGATTACGTAATTGGGACGGAAGCAGAATGGCGAGTTTGGCAACAGGTAGCGGCACAATATTGGGCTGGGGCTTTAACTTTGGTACTGCCAGCAAGCGATCGCGTCCCTCAAGCCATGAACCCTACCGATCCTACGACTATAGGCGTGCGCGTTCCTCAAAGCGCGATCGCGCGAGAAATATTAGCTCAAACTGGACCTTTAGCTACTACCAGCGCTAATTTATCGGGGCAACCACCATTAGAAACCCTGACAGAAATTGCAGCTCAGTTTCCCGATGTTTTAACCCTACAAATCTCAGATGTTTCTGGAATCGGCGTTCCTTCTACTGTAGCTAAGTGGATGGGTAGTGGTTGGGTAATTTTGCGCCAAGGAGCGGTAGTGTTAGAGATATAATTATCAGTTTTAACTACGGAACTATCTTGGTCGAGAGAGGCTCAATGCTACCAAACTCAGGGTAAGATTTCAATTTTTTGTGGTGTGAGTCTTTGGGAAGTTATGAGCTGGAATGAATGGGTGTATTTATTATTTGGGCTGTTTTTAGGACTGAGCTTAGGTCTAGGTGGACGCTGGTGGCTAGACAAATCTAAGCGCTCGCTTACTGCTAATAATGCCAACGATCCCACACTTGAGCAGAAGCCTCTCACGGCAGATAGGAATGAGATCCTGGCTCTACAAAGTCAGCTACAGCAAAGCCAGATTGCCTATCAGCTAGCACGGGAAATGTGCCAGTTTAAAGCCGGATTTCTGACAAGAACCGCCCATGAATTGCGATCGCCGCTCAACAGTTTAATCGGTCTGCACCAATTGATTTTATCCGATCTATGCGATGACCCTGCGGAAGAGAGGACATTTATTGCCCAAGCTCATCAGTCAGCGTTGAAGCTGATGAATTTAATGGATCGGGTGATCGATGTTTCTCGACTAGAACATGGCAGGTCTCCGCTAGAAATCCAGCCAGTTAATTTAGCCGGGCTATTGACAGACGTTTATAATTCTACTTATCTCATTGCTGCTAATCGCAATCTGCGGTTACAACTGTCCCTACCTGAAACCGAAACTTATGTCTTAGCCGACCCGCGCTGGTTGCGGCAGGTTGCGATCGATCTACTTGACATTTGTTTGACTCAAATGCAAGAAGGAAACATTCTTGTTTCTACACATTCCTGTCTTGCTACTAACGAGATGGCAATTTGGCTAGATGCCGAACTACCACATCAGATTTTGTCAGATTCAATTGATGTATCTCAGAGCGATCGTATATCACCATTAGAGATCAAAGATTTTACTTTTTCACCAGGAATGATTCTGCTATTGACTCAGACTCTTCTCGATCTGATGCACTGTCGGTTAGAAATTCTATCAATGCCAAACTCAATATCAATAGACGAAGAGAATGAATCTTACACGCGACTGCAATTAATGATTCCTTTGGTAACTCTCGAACCTGAAACCGTTTCGGAAGCAATAGAAAACTAGAAAGAATTTCGTCTCTCATCCCTCATGCTTCTACTGACAAATCCATTTCCACAAAGGATGGCTTTTACCCTGCTGGCGAATTTGCTGTACTTGTTTCGCTAAGCGACGCAACTCCTTTGGTGGTAGTCCAAATAGTAAAATGCGACCCTGCCAAAGGAGATTAGAAATTGTCATGACCGCACAACAAGCCAAACCAAAAGTGGGTAAAGGATTATAATAAAGCCCGTATCGCACGGCTACCCAAGTGAAATATTGCAACAATAAACTAATTTCATAACGCAGTCCCCAAAGACTTAAAACACCAACACTCAGCCACAAACACCCTACGACTAACCATCTGCTATATGCGATCAGCAGATACAGCTTTTGTACTTGTCGCTCAAAAGTTGGGTCAAGTTCTATCGGTACAAAGGGTGGGTCTTCTGGCTGCATCTGATGGGGGAGTCGAGAGGAAGAAGTCAAAAGTCAAAAGTCAGAAGTCAAAATTGAGTGGCGCATGGTGCGTAATTTTCAATTGAATTGTCTCCCTGATAACTGTTCACTGGTCGCTGGTTGTTGACAACTGGTTGTTATTCTGAGATTGACCAGTCCGTTCTCGCCACAAGGAAAGTAGGGTACTGGCGATAAAAATACTAGAGTACGCCCCAGCAGCGAAACCAATCATGAGTGCTAAGGCAAAGTTTTTCAGCGTTTCGCCACCAAAGATGAATAAGGTCAGCAAAGTCAGCAATACGGTTAAGGTGGTGTTGATCGATCGCCCCAAGGTTTGATTGACCGCATTGTCTACCACTTGGTCTATGGGTAGATCGGGATTAACCTTCAGGGTTTCGCGGATGCGATCGTAAATGACTACCGTGTCATTGACAGAAAAACCCGTGATTGTTAGCAACGCAACGATAAATAAACTATCAACTTCAGTGCCTTGGACTAAGCCAAGAATCCCGAAAATCCCCGTGGTAATCAAAACATCGTGGAACAGAGCCACGATCGCAAATATGGCGTAGTCTAACTGGAAGCGTAGGCTTAAATAAACGACGATCCCAGCAAAGGAGACGAGTAGAGCAATTAAACCCGAAGATAACAACTGTTGTCCGATGGTTGGACCTACTGTATCGATTTGGGTTGCTTTGGGATCGAACGCGCCAATTTCTTTAGTGAGAGCTTGCTGTAACTGCGTCCTCTCGTCAACATTGAGGTTTTTTGTCCGAATTGAAATACCTTGCTGTTGTCCACGTTCGTCACTTACCAGTTGAATGCTACTATTACCTAATCCGCGCTCGGACATGACTTGACGGACGGCATTGATGTCAATGGGTTTGGCGCAGTTTTCTGGTTTAGAGCAGTCGCGCTGGAGTTGCAATCGCGTTCCACCTACAAAATCGAGGCTCGGACGCAGTGGCGCACCATATTGTTGCCAAGAAATCCCCATCGCCACTAAACCAGCCAGAATCACGATCAGGGAAACTCCCCACCAAAGCGATCGCTGTTTGTTAATATTGAGTCTCATGTCGCCCCCTGTGCCTTATTCGATGCTGGCAAGCTCGGACAGTATAACTCTGGTTTGCGCAAACTGGGAATTGCGATCGCCAACATTAAGAAAGTACGACTACAGGTAATTGCGGTAAACATACTCATGGCAACCCCCAAGGCAAGCGTTAGAGCAAAACCTTTCACTAACCCAGAACCGAGCCAAAACAGCGCGGCACAAGCAATCCAAGTCGTAACGTTGCTATCTAAAATGCTAGAAAAAGCGCGGTAAAAGCCAGATTCTACGGAACGATAGAGCGATTTACCCGCCCGCAATTCTTCCCGCGTCCGCTCGAAAATCAGCACGTTGGCATCCACTGCCATGCCAATACTGAGGATAAATCCAGCGATACCTGGCAGCGTCAGGGTAACACCCAACAAAGCGAAAGTTGCCCATGTCAGCAAAGCATAAATCACCAACGCTAGATCGGCTATGAGTCCAGGCAAGCGGTAGTAAACCACCATAAAGATCAAGACTAAGGACAACCCCCCAACCCCAGCATAAATACTGCGTTGAATGCTATCGCGTCCCAAAGTCGCGCCCACAGTTCGATTTTCAACGATTTCTACGGGTACGGGTAAAGCACCGCCTCGTAATTGCAGCGCTAATTCATTCGCAGACTCGAAATTGAAGTTACCCGTAATTTCTGCTCGTCCGCCTGTAATCCCTGTTTTTTCAAATTCTTGACCGACTACGGGCGTACTGATTGGTTTATCGTCGAGAAAAATTCCCAAACGTCTTCCCGTGCCTGCCAATTCTTTTGTCAGTTGGGCGAATAATTCGCCGCCTTTGGCATCAAATTCTAAAGCTACACTCCAGTTGCTGCCTTGTGTAGGTGTCGCCTGAGCGTACTTGAGATTTTTCCCCGTCAACCCGGTGCGCTCGAATAGCTTTGCTTCTAGCTCGGTAATTTCTTTGATTTTGGCTTCTATTTGGGCATTATTTGCCGCGATCGCCTTTTCGTCTCGTTCCTTCGCACTTTGTAACTTTTGTTGTTCTTCCAGCAATCCTTGAATTTGTTGCTGCCTGTTATTGACAAAAGCTCGACTTTCTGCATTCTCGCGACGAAAATCCAGTTGAGCTGTACCACCTAGTACCCTTTCTGCCTGTTCTGGATCGTTGACTCCTGGAAGTTGGACGAGAATTTGGTCTTGTCCTACTGTTTGAATCACGGGTTCCGATACCCCTAGTCCGTTGACGCGGTTTTCCACCACAGTTTGTACTGCTTCTAACTCGCGTTCGGTGATGCGTTTGATTTCCTCGTTAGGCTTGACCTGAATTGTCAATTGCGAACCCCCCTGGAGGTCTAACCCGAGTGGCACGGGAAATTTCACAATTACGACAATTGCGGCGATGATGAGAACGACAATTAAAGCTAATAGCGATCGCTGTTTTTGCATACTACGTGTTGCGGCAACAAGTGCTATACTAACCTCTTTTTGAGAGGCTGGGGACGCTTGAGCTAGCTCAAGCGTCCCTAAACTTACACCTGAACGGCAACCATCTTTTTCACGGCTTCGACAATTTGCTCTGGTTGTACGATGGTAAGTCTTTCTAGACTGCCGTTGTAGGGTGTGGGAATGTCTTGAGAAGATAGACGCAAGACAGGCGCATCTAATTCATCGAAGAGGCGATCGTTAATTAATGCGGTCAATTCTGCGGCTATACCCCCAGTTTTCATGCACTCTTCCACGATGATGACGCGATGCGTTTTGCGGACGGAAGTAGCAATGGTTTCTATATCTAGGGGTTTTAGAGAAATGAGATCGATAACTTCTGGATCGAATCCCTCTTTCTCTAGCGGCTTGACTGCTTGCATGACGTGGTGGCGCATTCGCGAGTAGGTCAAAATTGTCACGTCTTCGCCACGGCGCACGATTTCTGCTTTGTCTAACGGGACTAAGTATTCGTGTTCTGGTAGGTTTTCCTTGAGGTTGTAAAGTAGTACATGTTCAAAGAATAGAACGGGATTATCGTTGCGAATTGCTGATTTAAGCAACCCCTTAGCGTTATAGGGAGTAGAACAAGCGACTATCTTCAATCCAGGCACTGCTTGGAAGTATGCTTCTAACCGCTGCGAGTGTTCTGCACCCAATTGTCTGCCTACTCCGCCAGGTCCGCGAATTACCATCGGAATTTTAAAGTTGCCACCAGAGGTATAGCGCAGCATTCCTGCGTTATTGGAAATTTGGTTAAAAGCCAGCAGCAAAAACCCCATATTCATCCCTTCGACGATCGGTCGCAAGCCAGTCATCGCTGCTCCTACTGCCATACCCGTGAAGCTATTTTCGGCAATGGGGGTGTCTAGTACCCGTAACTCCCCATATTTCTTATACAAATCTTTTGTAACTTTATACGAGCCGCCGTAGTGACCGACATCCTCACCCAAAACGAATACAGTAGAATCCCGCGCCATTTCCTCGTCGATGGCTTCTTTCAGGGCATTAAAGAATAACGTTTCTGCCATTAACCTTACAACTTTAGTTGACTAATCTAGCATCTTAGCGCTAAACAAGGGGCGAGGAGTGAGGAGTGAGGGAAAGAGAGTGGAGCGTGGTATGGGAAGTATGGGAGAACGCTCGAAGAATTTGCTCCCCGCTCTCTCTTGTCTCCTTTGTCTTCCTTGTCCCCCTTGTCCTCTCCCTTGCTCCTCGCGCCTCATTCCTCATCCCTAAATTCAGAGAGCTTTGCAATTCTTATTTTTCTGTCGAGTTTTCCCCAGGTATTCCCCACTGTTTCCACAGGTAGTCTGGGTTTTTCCACAGCAGGCTTGAGTTTTTCCACAAGAGATGACTTCAGAAATCTGGGTTTACTGCTCTAGTTGTGAATTTCTCACACCGCTTTCTCTCTGCTGAGAATCTGAGAGGATTTGTAAAGATGTGTGACAAAAATGTGGTTAAAACCCTAATTGTATCGTACTGATTTTTTTGTGTTTAGAACCGTTGTAATATTTCGCAGCATTGACGGGACAGGGAAACTTGTCGCACAATGATGCGACTTCCCTTTATAAAACCTGCCGAGAAAACGTTCGGGCGATCGCGCTCCATCGAAGTGATGATTATGCTTTAGCAACGAGGGTTTTTCAGTGCCACAGGTGCAATTATGGTTGCTGCACGAACTACCGAAGGCATTGCATCTTTAACTTGATTTTTAACTTGCGTTTTTTATGTCGTGGAAGTCAGCTTATCCCATTCATGTAACTGTTTGAAGAGAGGTTCTCCATGTCCGCCACCGTTAGCATTTTGACTGAAATTCCCGAGTCATTACACGAATCAATGCAAAATTACTTAGAAACCCATCCTGATTGGGATCAAGACCGAGTGTTTGCCGCAGCATTATCCCTGTTTTTGCTACAAAATAGTAATGGCGATCGCCGTGCCGCTAGAGTCTATCTAGAAACCCTATTTCATCACTCTTAATTTGAGAATGAGTGTGAGTGACTGGTGGCTAATGACTCGTGACTAGATATGAGAACTCTAGCCACCAGCCACTGGTTCCACTGATAACTGACAAAACAAAAGGGTCTTCAACCGCATGAAGACCCTATAGTTTTTCCCTCAGCAGCAAGAGTGTAGCCTTCTAGCTCTGATTTTGTAATTGAGAGTGGTGTGCTATTGACTTTTCCCAGCCTTACTAGGAGCTTCAAATTTATATCCGACACCACGTACTGTCTGAATCAGGATCGGCTGAGCCGCATCAATTTCAATTTTTTTGCGAATCTGACCGATATGCACGTCTACCACCCGCTGATCTCCTACATATTCATAGTCCCAAACTTCTTGAATTAGCTCGGCACGCCGCCAAACTCGACCTGGATGGCTGGCAAGAAAGCGTAACAAATCAAATTCCAATGCAGTTAAGGGAATCAATTCATTGTTAATTGTCACTTCTCGCCGTTCTGGATCGATTGTCAGTTTATCAAACACCAGACGTTGTTTTTCCGCAGTCGTAACTACTCGTTGGCGTTTCAAAATTGCTCCAACTCGGACTTCTAACTCTCCTAAACTAAATGGTTTGGTTAAATAGTCATCCGCACCTTGAGAAAAGCCTCTGATTTTGTCTGCCTCATCAGCTCGACTTGTCAGCATGAGTACAAAAACTTTAGTGCGGTTTTGCATCTCTTGGCAGAGATTGTAACCAAGCGTATCTGGTAGATTTACATCTAGGATGACTAGATCGGGGTTAAATTGCTCGAATAGAGCCAAGGCAGTCTTACCGTCTTCGGCAGCCTCTACCTGATAGTTATGCTTGGTTAAAAAGCGTTGAATTAAATTACGAATTGATGGATCGTCATCAACAACTAGAATTTTGGCAACAGCCATAGGCATTACTTTGAGCAGAGAAGGAATAAAAAGCCTATTCAGCAACCTGGGTGGTAGCGCTAGAACAAGCAGATCGAAACTACCACAATTATTAATCGATAATTCAGGAATGCCAACTCTGAGATCGACCCTGGTGTTCTAATATACTAGTAGAATTTCCCCGGGGATTTTATCGCCAGTACGGGCGCGTAAATCAATTAACCCACAATAACTCGAGCAGTTCTCAATCGAATAGACTCGGGCTAGCAAAACGGCAAAAATTGCCAACTCCGCTATTGTTTGCTTTTGCACCTGTCTCACTAACGGCAGATTTTGCGACTAAAATTTTCTTTTCGACTGCCGATCGCTCAATTCTGCTTGAACTCAGTCGTGCTATTTACGACAGCATGGCTCGGTGTTACAACTTATGTTACGTTTTCGTACAATTACCGAGGTAAAGCAGAAAAGCTTAGCAGTTCTGGTCAAAAACAGTAAACTAAGTGTCCGATCTCAGTAAATCTGAGGTAGAAACCAGCGTACGCGATCGCATTGCCTAGAAGACATGACAGTAAAAAACGAATAAGTGATATTCTGGTTAAGTACGACGATAACCGGTAGCCGCAATAGTCTATTAGAATAGATCTAAATAGGCTAGGCTGACAGCATACGCCTTGTTGTACATTTTTCTATATTCGCCCCCGACTCCGCTAAGGCGATAAATTCACATGATCGAGCAAAGTCCCTACGACAAACTTGGGGTATCAGAAGACGCGACATTCGACGAGATCCAAGAAGCTCGCACTCGCCTCGTACAGCAGTGCAGCAACGATCGGCAGCTGTTGGAGACAGTGGAAGCAGCTTATGATGCCATCTTAATGGAGCGTTTGCGACTGCGCCAAGAAGGAAAGATTAAAGTTCCAGAAGGTATCCGCTTCGCTGAGACGGCTATCCAATCTCCCCCTAAAGAAGTCTCATCGCCTGCGCCTCAAGCCCCAGCGTGGCTGCAAGGTATACAAGACAAGCCTAGCTTGAGTGAGATTCTCATGCCTGGAGTGCTGTACTTAGGGTTGAGCTGTATTGGAGTGTTTTATAGCGCTGTCGGCGCTCAAATCTTGCAATTTTTATTAATCGTTGGTGTTTGTTCGAGCCTCTACTTTCTCTATCGGAAAGAACAAAAATTTGGTCGAGCAGTACTGCTAACAGCTATGGGTTTGGTTGTTGGCTTAATTGGTGGTGGGCTGATCGGTAGTTTGTTGCAAACCCAGATTGCCAGCATTGTAACAGTAGAACAATTTTCTACTGTCCTAACTTTTGTGTTGTTGTGGGTGATTTCTAGCTTTCTACGCTGAGAAAAGATCGAGGTACTAGCTAGCTTGGGCAAATGCAGCGTTGAGAACGAACTCGACTGCTGCATTTAGGTCTTTCACAATTAAATCAGGTTGGTACTGTTGTAGCCGCACGCGATCGCGAATTCCGCATTCTACGGCGATCGCTTTGATCCCGTGCTTTTTTGCCGCAATAATATCCGCTTCCGTATCACCAACCATCCAAACATCGCTAGCAGGGGGCAATTCTACTAAAGCCCTTGCCATCAACAAAGGTTTATCGTCAATGTCGCGAGTTTTCAGATAATCATTGCTTAAACAATAGCAGCGATTTTCAGGAAAAAATCTACCTAGATCGTGCTGTCCGAAAGCATAGTCCAGCTCGCGCACGCGACGCATTGTCATCACTGCTAAATCGATACCAGCTTGCTGGATTTGCTCTAAAGCTTCTACTGCGCCCGGAGCGAGTTTGTCATACTGAAAGTAAGGATGAGCGTGTACCGTTTGTCGCCGCAAATTAGCAAATGTTTTAGCTTGAGTTTCGTCTAGTCCAGATAGGATAGCAATCTGTTTTTCAGGAACCTTAGAGCGCTTCAACTGCCAAAATTCCGCTTTACTCAACTGCGTTACAGCTTGTTCTGGATGGCGAGTTTTCTCTAAACATAATTGATATACGCGGTAGTATCGCTCCGACACATCAATAATAGGTCCGTCAAAATCAGTAATTAATCTAATCATTTTATAGTTAAGATGCTAAGTTTCATTAACACCTTAGCTCAGATGCCATAAGGCGAAATTTTGAATATTTGATGGATGAGTTTAGAAATACTAATTAGTCATCGATCGTTAGTCATTGGTCATTAGCTATTTGGTAAGTTATCTCCCTTGTCTCCCTTGTCTCCCTTGTCTCCCTTGTCCTCCTTGTCTCCCTTGTCCCCCCGACTCCCGATGCCCGACTCTCGCACCTGAAGGCTACCGCGCTTCATCTGTTCTCGTTCGATTGCCTCAAACAGAGCGCGAAAATTACCTTCGCCAAAACCCGTGGCTTGGGAGCGGCGTTCGATAATTTCAAAAAAGAAAGTTGGTTGGGTAAAAATAGGTTGAGTAAAAGTTTGTAGTAGCAAAGCATCAGGGTGGGAATCTTGCCAGTCAACTAAAATTTGCTGTTGGGCGATCGCTTGTAACTCATCAACTGAGATTGGAAATGATATTGGTAATCCCAAACGCTGCTTTAGCTGAGTGTAGTAAGTAGGAGGAACTGAAAGAAAAGATACGCCGTTATTGCGAAATTGCGCGATCGCTTCGATGATGTTGCTAGTTTTGAGGGCGATGTGTTGAATTCCCGCACCTTGATTGCAATCTAAAAATTCCTGAATTTGCGAATTAGGCGATGCAGGTTGATTGATTGGAAACTGAACGCAGCTATTACTAGAAACCATCACCTGACTATGCAAAGCAGAGCGATCGGTTTGAATAGTAAAAGCCTGCTGAGAGCGAAAATCTAAAATCTCTTTATACCATGCCACAGCCGTCTCCAAATCCCCCGCAGCAACGTTTAATACGATGTGATCGATGCCCATGATTGAGGGTAGTGCGTGTTGCGTGGCGTTGGTAATGGGTAATGGGTAATGGGTAGTTGGTAGTTGGTGGTTGGTTATTTTTTCTCCCTCAGTTTCCTCAGCTCTTTTCTGTTTCCTTGTCTTCTCCTGCCTCCTGTCTCCTGTCTCCTGTCTCCTTTCGATCAAAGTATGAGCCAGAGAACCCCAGGCAGAGATTTTACTCCACTTGTAGCCTTGCTGTAATTGTGGGGGGTGTAAGACTTTTGCGCCGTGAGCGATCGCTCTTTGGACGATCGCTTCGAGATCTTCTACAACAAAGGCGACATCCGCCACACCAGGAGGATGATGGCGCAAAAACTGCCAGACTGGACTGAAATGCGATCGCGGTGACGATAGAGCGAAGCAGACGAAACCACTCTTCACCACTTCTGTATCAGTGTAGCGATCGCGGCTGTAACTAGCTACAGTTTGAAAGCCTAATTTGCTGACAAACCAGTCACGCCAAGCTTTTGCATCTTCTACGTAGAAGTGAATCCGATCGATTTTCATATTTTTGGAAAATTCAGCATCACAGCCTATCTCTTTGTAAATTTTGCCTGTTTTGCTGAATTTACCATTCGCTCTTAAGCAAGAATTGCAGAATCAGTTGTCAGTTATCAGTTATCAATTATCAGGGCAAGGGTAATTGGTAATTGGTAATTGGTAATGGGTAGCTGCTTCCTTGTCCCCTTGTCTCTAAAAAAACAAGTGACTGTCTGGCTGAATATTAATTTCCATCGGGACTGCTTGCGGTTCTGCTTGGAGGGCATAAAAGATTGCATTGGCAGCAGTTTCGGTACTGAGCATTTTTTTGCGATCGACTTTTAGCTGTATGTTGTCCCAGAAGGGAGAGTCTACGCCACCAAAATAAAATAGCGTGAACTTCACACCAAAACGCTTCAACTCTTCCGCCATGCATTTACTGAAACCAACTACACCAAACTTGGAAGCGCTGTATGCTGCTGCCATTGCCATTGAATGCTTGCCCAAAATTCCAACTACGTTACAAATATGCCCGGATTTCTGCCGTTGCATGAATTCAGCTGCGGCTTGGCAGGTGTAGAAGCTACCCTTCAAGTTTAGGTCTAACATCGCCTCTAGATCGGCTGGTTCTAGAGCATTGTAAGGCTTTAATATTCCTGCACCAGCTGCATTTACTAAAGCATCAATTTTTCCAAACTGAGCTGTAGTTTGCTCCATCAGGGCATTTACCGAGGTGCGATCGGTGATATCTGTGGGAACAGTCAATACTGACTTAACTGACAACTGTGTTGCCAAGTCTTGCAGCGCGCTGCTATTTCTAGCTGCTAACACCAGACGCGCTCCAGTTGGAGCCAGTTTGCGAGTTAAAGCTGAACCAATACCCCCAGTTGCACCGACAACTACAACCACCTTGTCTTGCATCTTTCTTTACATTTGTTTACATCTCTCTACATGGTAGATGAACTGATTGGTTATTGGTCACCGATCGCTGGTCACTGGTCGCTGGTCACCGATCGCTGGTCACTGGTCACTGAATTAGCGCGATCGCTTAAAATTACGTTAAATTTGATTAAGATAGTAATCAAACTGCTATCAGTATCTTCATACACTAGAAGATTTACTGATTGAAAGAAAAGTTAACAATATCTGTTTAAGGACTATCGTTTACGGGATAAAAGCGCCCGCCTGTAGTCAAACTGATTTGTTGTATCTACACCTAGAGGCAACTAACTGATGAAATTTTCTTGGAGAGTCCTAGTACTGTGGACACTGCCTGCACTCGTGATAGGCTTTTTCTTCTGGCAGGGGGCATTTGCTGGCGCTCCTGCTGATATGAGTAAGAACGCCGCCAGTACTCGGATGACTTACGGTCGTTTTCTGGAATATCTAGATGCTGGTCGCGTCACTAGTGTAGACCTATATGAAGGCGGACGGACGGCAATTGTAGAGGCAGTCGATCCAGAACTGGACAATCGCGTCCAAAGGCTGCGGGTAGACCTGCCATACAGCGCTCCCGAAGTGATTGCTAAACTCAGAGCGGGAAATGTAAGCTTTGATTCTCACCCGATGCGAAATGATGGGGCAATTTGGGGTTTACTGGGTAATCTCATTTTCCCCGTGCTGTTGATTGGCGGTTTATTCTTCTTATTCCGTCGCTCTAGTAATATTCCGGGTGGACCAGGGCAAGCACTTAACTTTGGTAAATCCCGTGCTAGATTCCAGATGGAAGCCAAGACGGGCATAAAATTTGATGACGTAGCGGGAATTGACGAAGCCAAAGAGGAATTACAAGAAGTCGTGACTTTCCTCAAACAGCCAGAACGCTTCACTGCTGTTGGCGCACGCATACCCAAAGGCGTACTGTTAGTAGGACCCCCAGGAACGGGGAAGACATTACTGGCAAAAGCGATCGCTGGGGAAGCAGGAGTCCCATTTTTCAGCATCTCCGGTAGCGAATTCGTGGAAATGTTCGTTGGTGTCGGTGCATCGCGAGTACGGGATTTATTCAAGAAAGCCAAAGACAACGCCCCGTGTTTGATCTTCATTGATGAAATTGACGCAGTAGGTAGACAAAGAGGCGCGGGAATTGGTGGCGGAAACGACGAGAGAGAGCAAACTCTCAACCAATTGCTCACAGAAATGGACGGTTTTGAAGGTAATACGGGAATTATCATCATTGCTGCTACCAACCGTCCTGACGTACTCGATGCGGCATTATTACGTCCCGGTCGATTCGATCGCCAAGTTACAGTAGATGCACCAGACATCAAAGGGCGTTTGGAAATTCTCAAAGTCCACGCCAGAAACAAGAAGCTTGCTGACACAGTATCGTTAGAAGCAATTTCTCGCCGCACTCCTGGGTTTACAGGAGCAGATTTAGCCAACTTGCTGAATGAAGCGGCGATTTTGACGGCAAGACGACGTAAAGACGCGATTACCCTGCTAGAAATTGACGACGCTGTAGATCGCGTTGTAGCAGGGATGGAAGGCACACCGTTGGTAGATAGCAAGAGTAAGCGGTTGATTGCCTATCATGAAATCGGACATGCTTTAATCGGTACGCTGATTAAAGACCACGATCCGGTACAGAAAGTCACGCTAGTACCACGCGGACAAGCTCAAGGTTTGACTTGGTTTACTCCTAGCGAAGAACAAGGATTGATCTCGCGATCGCAGCTCAAAGCTAGAATTAGTGGTGCTTTAGGTGGTAGAGCTGCTGAAGATATCATCTTTGGTACGGCAGAAGTGACTACTGGTGCAGGTAATGACTTGCAACAAGTAACGGGAATGGCGCGACAGATGGTGACAAGATTTGGGATGTCAGATTTGGGTCCCCTGTCGTTAGATAGCCAAAGCTCAGAGGTATTTTTGGGACGTGACTTGATGACTCGTTCCGATTACTCAGACGCGATCGCTTCTCGCATCGATGCTCAGGTTCGCGCTATTGTCGACCAATGCTATGAGTTGGCAAAGAAACTCGTCCGTGACAATCGCACTGTGATGGATCGCTTAGTCGATTTGTTGATCGAAAAAGAAACCATCGACGGCGAAGAGTTTCGTCAGATTGTGGCTGAATACACCGACGTACCAGAAAAGCAGCAGTACGTGCCAACGCTGTAAGTTTGTCACATTAATTCTGTTGGTTTTTGCCACAAGTTAGATCCCCCCAACCCCCCTTCAAAAGGGGGGCTTTTGTTTTGACTTTTAACTTTTGACTTTTGACTTGTTTTATCAGGGGGCTTTTGTTTTGGCGTAGGGAATTATGAAGCTGCGATCGGTAAACGTACCCGAAAACAGGTGTCTCCAGGCTTTGACGTAAAATTGATGTCGCCGTGATGCTTGCCCACAATAATCCGATACGTGACATCCAAACCCAAACCCGTGCCTTGTCCTACACCTTTAGTGGTAAAAAATGGCTCGAAAATACGGGGTTGAATATTGGCAGGAATGCCCGATCCGTTGTCGGCGATCTCGACTACTATATGGTCGTGTTCTTGCCAAGTCCGCAGCCAAATCTTGCCCTGTCCTTGCATGGCATCGATCGCATTATCAATGAGGTTCGTCCACACTTGATTCAATGCCCCACCATAACCGACAATTCGCGGCAAGTTGCGATCGTAGTTGCGGATTACAGTCACGCCACCTTTGAGTTTGTGACTTAAAATTGTCACAGTGCTTTCTAGCCCTTGATGTACGTCTACGTCTTGTAGAGGGGCGCGATCCATGTAAGAGTAATCTTTAATTGCCTGTACTAACTGAGAAATGCGATCGGCACAGCGATCGATCTCTTCAATTGCCCCAACACCTGTAAGGGATGCAGCTAACCAAGCGATCGCCCCAGATAGGGCATCGGTAGGTATTTTCTGGGCGATGCTTTCTAGCCAAGTTGAATCTAACCCAGTTCCAACTAAAATGGGGGCGAGTTGCCAACTATTTTCTACATGATGGGTTGTCAGCCACTCAGCTATTTCATCCTCGCGATCGCTTTGTGTCAGTGGATCGAGAGTAGATATATTTTGCGCCCGTTGCACTGCCTCGCACTGCATATCAATCAAAAAGCCGAGTTGTTCGTTTGTCATCTGCTGCTTCAGCTTTAAAGTGAAGCAGGGTATATCTTGCCAAAGTTCGTGCAGGTGTTTGGCACTGCGTCTGACAGCGGCAGCGGGATTATTCATTTCGTGCGCGAGTCCGGCAGCTAACGTTCCTAAAGCAGCTAATTTTTCTCGTTGCTGTGCTATGGTTTGCACCGTTTGCATTCGCTGCGCCATCGTGCTGAGAATGGAGGCAGTAACGCAGGAACAAGTAGATAGTAAGCGCCAAAATGCGTCTTTTGGTAGTTCAAAAATGCGCGATCGCTTAATCGCAATTCCACTCGCCCAATAAGTATCTTGCCCCATTAATACGGGTAATTCACCAAACAGAGTTTGCGTGTCGTAGGTAGCTAAAACGAGTTGCTGATTTCCTACCTGCTGGGTAATCCGAATTTCTCCTTCTAGCAAGATAAAAACATGGTCGGCTGGATCTCCTTCTTGACGGTGAACTTCTCCTGCTTCCCGCCATACTTCTTGTCCGCGATCGCATAACCACTGCAATTCTGTTTCTGGTAATTTAACAAATAGCGGTACTTGGCGGAGTGCGTCTTTGATATTGAGTTGCTGACGTGGAAGATTTTGAATGTTGGTCATAATTATCCTTCGTAGCATGTCAAAAGTGGTAGGGGCGGGTTTCTACTTTTATTTTGTTTCACTAACATCATCGTGGCAGCAGCAAAAGTTTTGCCAACTGATGCCAATTCGTAAATAGAATTTTTTGTTGCTGGTACTGATAATTCTACATTTGCTAATCCATAGTCTTTTACTAGCAAGGGACTACCATCTTTTACTACTGCAATAGAAAGCCCAGGAATAGAACGACTAATTCTTAAAATTTCAATATATTCGTCCATTGCGATCGCTTCTAAGCTACTTTAGCTAAAAATTGCATGACTGCTCGATTAAATATTTCTGGAAATTCCATCCAATAATTATGTCCACCTTTCTCCGATATGACTAATTCTGCATTAGGAATATTTGCAGCTAACTCCTCAGAAAAATTCAAAGGAATAAATATTTCATCTTTACCAATAAGCACTAAAGTAGGAGCATAGATTCGATGGATCTCGTCTCTTGTATCGTGTTCTAAAAGAGCAGCGATTTGTCCTACAAAGCCATGTGTTGGTTGAGGATGTGCATGATTCAATCCCAGGTTTACCGCTGCTGTAACTCGCGCCTCATCTGCCAAAAATTCATCTGTAAACACCCATAAGCAAATCTCTTGCAGTCGGGTTTCTGTAGAAACCTGTTCCTCAAGCATTTTTAACCATAACTTAGTTAAATATCTAGCTCTAGCTGGAAACTTAGCAGATGTCGCGACCAAAATTAGGCTTTTCACAACTTCTGGATATTTTAAAGCAATTTGCTGAGCGATCGTTCCACCCATTGAAAAACCTAAAATATGGGCATTTTTAATATTTAAAAACTTCAATAATTCCACTATGTCATCAGCCATCATTGCAGTAGAGTAAGGTATATTAGGAGAATCAGATTGCCCTACGCCGCGATTATCAAGAACAATAACTCGATACTTTTGAGAAAATGCAGAAATCTGATCTGCCCAAGCACTACTATCCAAGCTCAAACCTTGAATTAGGACTAAGGGCTCTCCAGCTCCATGTACCTCATAGTACATATTAATATTGCTCAACTTAGCTGAAGGCATTCTTTTCTCCTTTTTTGGCTTTACATCTTATTCGGATAGTAAAATATCTTCCATCTTTTGCGCCTTTGCGTCTTTGCGCGACATTTTAATTTAACTGTATCGGCAATCTAACCTGAAACTTTGTCTCTCCTGCCTTTGTCTCAAACCTAATATCACCCTTATGCTGTCCGACAATAATTCGCCGCACGATATCTAACCCTAAACCCGTCCCTTTCCCCACTTCTTTCGTAGTAAAAAACTGTTCAAAAATCCGCGACTGAATCTCTGGTGCAATTCCCACACCATTATCAACAATTTCTACCAAAATGCGATCGCCCTCTTGACAAGTCCTAATCCAAATTTGTCCTTTACCACCCGTAGCATCGATCGCATTATCAATTAAATTCGTCCAAACTTGATTTAACTGACTGCCATATGCACTAATCTTGGGTAAATTACCATACTCTTTATGTACTGATACACCTTGTTTCAATTTGTATTTGAGAATCATTAACGTAGTATTAATTCCCTCGTGAACGTCTACTTCTTGAATGGGGGCGCGATCCATGTAGGAATATTCCTTCATCGCTTTAACTAATTCTCCAATCCGCCCCGAACTTTGTTGTAATTCATATAACAATCCGCTTCCCGTAACTGTTGCATCCAACCAGCGCAATACACTACTCAAACATTCAGGAGTAATATGAGCTGTAATTTCATCTAATTTTTCTGTTGTAATTCCAGCGTTGACTAGTGTAGGAGCAAGTTTCCAACTTTCTTTAACATTGCGATCGTCCAACCAATCAGTAACCTCATCTTCAGCTTCACTTTGAGCAATTGGATCGCGACGAGAACAAGTTTTTGCAGTTGCGATCGCTTGTTTATACAAGTCACATAAAAAATCGATTTGTTCCTTATTTAAAGGCTGCTGATGTAGCTGCAACGCCAAAGCAGGTAATTGCTGTAAAATCTCATCTAAATTTTGAACGTTTCTTTTTACCGCCGCCGCCGGATTGTTCAATTCATGTGCTAAACCAGCCGATAAAGTACCAAGAGAAATTAATTTTGCTTGTTGCTGGGTGACAGATTCGTGGAGTTGCGATCGCTGCGTAGCAATTTTTAAAATACTGCGCCATACTTGAGGGCAAATTTCTAACATCTGCCAAAAAGCTTCTGGATGGAGTTTATAAAGTGTAACGGGAGTCAAGGCGCGTCCGCTGGTGGGATAGGGTTCGTCTAGCAGTAAAATTAATTCTGCAAATACTTCCCCAGAACCTAAATTGACGGCATGTGCTGCTTGTCCATCTACAGTTCGCGTCCATTCTGTAACTCCTTCTAAAATAATATAAAATCCATCTGGCGGATCTCCTTGTTTGGCAATTTGCGTACCCGCATCGAGTTGAATTTCCGTACCGAGTTGATTTAAACACTGCAATTGCTTCTCATCTAAATGAGCAAAAATTGGTACTTGTTGTATGGATAATTTAGTAGCTGTCATTTCAATTGGTAATTGGTAATTGGTAATTGATGGCTGAGACGCTACGATAAACGTGCTGCTGCTTCCCGTAATCGCTGATTACAGTCAGCGATAATAGGGCTACCGTGGGCAACGGAAATAACTTGTAAGTCGTGTATACTATCAGCTAATGTTTCTAACCATTGACGATAAGCATGGCGATCGCGTAGAAAAAATTGCCTACCTAAAAAAGTCATACCAAAAAATCCATTTGCCCCAATAGCACTTGCTCCCAACCATTGAAATGTAAACTGTCCTTTGGGTGAGTTTTGTTGTAAATATAACTTATTTAAATTAAATAAAATGTCTGTAAATATTAATGCTTTTCCTGTAGGTAATGGTAATTCATAAACGAGTTCCTGCGGACGAATACCAGCAGGTTCGTGACAGATAATGTCATATTTTGGTAATACTTCTTCTGCAATTCCATCTACTGCTACGACTTCTTCAACATATGGTTTTGCAGCGGCGGGACAAATAATTGTAAGTTGTGGATATCGCTGTTTGTATACGCCAGCATCTAGCCTATGAATGCGGTTGGGTACTATTAAAATTTTAGGTACGCCTAAAGACTCAAGCTGTGACATTCCCACTTCGTTGAGTGCGATCGCGCTGTGAATTAGTAAACTAGAGTCTGGCAATTTATAAACCACCATTTCACGTGGAACCATAGTAGAACTTGGTAAAATACCAGTAACGTGCCATAGATTCGGCGCTAGTTCTGCAATTGCACTATGAGGTAAAACATGAGATTGCCACTCATCTTTAGAAGAAGTGCTTTTACGAGGTTTAATTAGAGAGAAGAAAGCATAGAATAGCTCAGAATCTCCTTTTTCTTCTTGTTTCATACACTTATTACCAAAGTCTTTGCATTGGCTCGGCATCGAAAGCAGAATCGATACTTAATATTGGTAATTGCTCTACAATTACTTGTGAGATTAACAGGAGATCGAACGGATAGCGATGGTGAAGACGTAAGGATGCAACTACAGCTTCCCCAAGGCTAGCTACACTCAACAAAATATCATTATTTGCATCATTAACGATCTCCAAAACTGAGGTGGTTAGTTGTCCTTCATTCGCCACGTACCAAATAAATGTATGAGTATCTAGCAAGAACCTCATGACATGTAATCCTTAAAATCTTCTAGAGGTTCATCAAAATCATCGGATATTATTACTAAGCCTTTAGCGTTTCCTGGCTGACGGCGACGTTGAGCTGCCAATAGCGGCGTGAGTTGAACTAGTGGCTGTTCGTCTTTTGTAATAATGACTTCTTCCCCATGCATTGCAGCTTCAATTAATTCTGATAATTGTTGAGATGCTTCAACAAGATTGACTTATCGCATAGCTACAACCTCTCTATTTCTACTTTTTTGGTCATTGGTCATTATTCATTTTTTACTTACAAATGTAATTTTGACTTTTGACTTTTAACCTTTGAATTTTGACTTCCCTATTACCCATTACCACCTACAACACATTACTCAAATACCGATGGATGAATTGGACGCAAATCGATCCTTCACCAACGCTAGAAGCCACGCGCTTAATGGAACCGTGACGTACATCGCCCACAGCAAAAATCCCAGGTACGTTAGTTTCTAATAAAAAAGGTTCTCGATCTAACGTCCATCCTTTTGGGCGGTGTCCGTTCTGGCTGAGATCTGTTCCAGTCAAAACAAAACCGCGATCGTCGCGTGCGACAATTCCATCTAGCCATTCTGTTCTGGGAACAGCCCCAATGAAGATAAATAGGGAATTAGCCGGAACGACTTCAATTTCACCTGTTTGGGTATTTTGAATCGCGATCGCCTCTAAATTTGTCTCTCCTTTTACCTCCACCACCTGAGAATGCACCTTAACTGTAATATTTGGTGTCTCGGCAATTTGGTCGATTAGGTATTGCGACATGCTACTAGCAAGAGACTCGCCCCGCACTAACATCGTGACGTGGTGGGCATAGCGAGAAAAATACATCGCCCCCTGTCCGGCAGAGTTTGCACCACCAACGATGTAGACTTCTTCCCCTTGACAAGCTAGGGCTTCGGTTTGCGCTGCACCATAGTACACACCCGCCCCAGTCAATCGATCCATTCCTGGGACGTTCAACCGTCGCCACGAAACGCCCAACGCCAAAATTAAAGCATGACAGCTAATTTCGCTGCCATCGGCGAGAGTTATAATCCGATAGGGATCTTCTATGCGAATTCCCTGCACTTCTTGGGGATTGAGAATCTCTACACCAAAACGTCTAGCCTGGGTGACTGCCCTTCTCGCCAAATCGCCACCACTCAAACCCACAGGAAATCCCAAATAATTCTCAATCCGCGAACTCGTTCCCGCTTGTCCACCTGGGGCTTCCCGTTCGATCAATACCGTGTGCAACCCTTCCGAAGCACCATAAACCGCAGCCGCTAAACCTCCTGGTCCTCCTCCTACAATCGCCAGATCGTAAAATGGTTTTCCAGCTTGAGTCTGTAGCCCAATTTTGGCTGCAACCTCCAAAGGCGAAGGTTTGAGTAAACTGGAACCATCGGAAAATAGCACCAGCGGCAAATTTAATTTATCGCAGTCGGCGTATTTAACTAAATCCTGCGCTTCCTCTGACAATTCAATATCCAACCATTGATAAGGTAATTGGTTGCGGGCGAGAAAATCTTTAATCTCGTGAGAATGGGGCGACCAGCGATTGCCAATTACGCGAATCCCATCAAAAGGCGGACGGAATTGCGATAACCAATCATCGAGGAGATCGTCCAATACTGGATATAACCTTTCCTCTGGCGGGTCCCAAGGCTTCATTAAGTAATAATCGATCCGCGTAGTATTGATAGCGCGGATTGCTGCATCCGTATCTGCATACGCCGTAAGTAAAGCCTTTTTCGTCTCTGGAAACATCTGTAACGCCTGTTCCAGAAACTCTACCCCAGACATTTGAGGCATTCTTTGGTCTACTAAAAACAATGCTACAGGCTCGTTTCGCAGTTTAAGCTGTTGCAGCGCTTCTAAAGCAACTGCGCCAGACTCCGCCCGCAAAACGCGAAAGCGATCGCCATATTCACGTCGCAAGTCCCGCGCCACCGCTTGCAAAACTTCTGGATCGTCGTCAACTGTTAAAATGACAGGCTTAGTTGTCATGATTGGTAGTTGGTAGTTGGTAATTGGTAGTTGGTAGTTGACGGATAACGGTTAACTGATAACTGTCAACTGATAACCGTTAACTGATAACTGTCAACAGCCATTGCTTAGCTGCTTGCACGTCTTCTCCACTTAAGGCGTGTCCGCCAGGATGCCAAGTGAGGGTTACATCAGCACCAGCAGTCTGCAATATTTTGACTAATCGTTCTGTTTCCTCTGGACTGACGATAGAATCGTTACGTCCGGCTGCAATAAATATGGGGATACCAGTAAGACTGGGTAATTGAGACGGTTCGAGGGGAACCATCGGACGGAATAATACTGCTGCACTCAAAGTATAGGGACGGAGTAACAACATACTGACAGCAATATTTGCTCCATTGGAATAGCCTACAGCAACAACTCGATCTGGTTCAAATCCGTAGCTGTCAGCAGCAGTGGCAACAAAGTTAGCAAGTTCGTGGGTGCGGAATTTTAAGTCTTCTAGATCGAATATCCCTTCAGCTAAGCGCCGGAAAAATCGCGGCATTCCATTTTCCAAAACTTGACCGCGTGGGCTGAGTATTCCTGCATCTGGGAT
Source organism: Chroococcidiopsis cubana SAG 39.79 (assembly GCF_003991895.1). NCBI lineage: Bacteria > Bacillati > Cyanobacteriota > Cyanophyceae > Chroococcidiopsidales > Chroococcidiopsidaceae > Chroococcidiopsis > Chroococcidiopsis cubana. The sequence continues at coordinate 70,758 of NZ_RSCK01000004.1, read as the reverse complement.
TAATTCTTCCCCCAGCCAAAGTAAATCGGTTTCATCGCCTCCTGTTCCATGTAGCAGTAGTAAGGTGTAAGGTATATTTGGCTCAGCAGCAGGGATAAAACGGTGAGTAAATCCGAGTTGAGTTTGAGGGCGATGGTTGCTGCTACGAATGGGAGAAGTACCAGTTTGCGGTAAATATAGTGATGGCAAAATTGCTTCGATTCGCTGCCGCTTCTTTTCCAACCAAGGAGGTAGCATCAGGTGAGTTCCCAGTTCTGCTGGTGCTTCATCAACGGTAAAACCTGGGGCATCGGTAGCTAATTCAAAAATAATTCCCCCTGGTTCTTGAAAGTAAACTGAGTGGAAATATTGACGATCCAAGATTGGGGTAACGTTAAATCCTAATTTGGCGATCGCGCTTCTCCAAGCTTCCTGTTCCTCATCGTTCCGAGTCCGCCACGCTACATGATGGACTGTCCCCACCGCTACCGCACCTTTCCAAAAATCTGGCGCACACCTGACATCGACAATTTTTCCCGATCCTCCTGCCCCAATTTGGTAGCGAAATATATTCCCTTCTTGTTGTTGAAAATTCCACCCCATCGTTTCTGTCAGCAACTTTGCCGTCAGTTCGTAGCCATCCTCACATAGCATGATTGTATGAATTCCACGGATTGCGTGTTCTGCGGGAATACCGCTAGTAGACCAAGGCGATGAAGTTTGAGGATTGGCTGTAGCTACTAGTTCTACCATCAATCCATCTGGGTCTTTAAAACTCAAGACAGACTCGCCAAACCGTTCTTCGGGACTTTCGTAGCGGATGCCATATTTAATACAGCGTTCGATCCAATAACCCAACGATGCTTGGGGAATGGCAAAGGATACAATTGTCGCTTGTCCCGTTCCTTGACGACCCTTGGGCGCATCAGACCAGACGAAAAACGTCATAATCGTACCAGGTCGTCCTAATTCATCGCCGTAATAGAAATGGTATGTTTCAGGATCGTCGAAATTGACAGTAACTTTGACTAGACGCAGACCCAAAAAACCAGCGTAGAAGTTGAGATTTTTCTGTGGGTCTGAGGCGATCGCAGTCACATGGTGAATTCCCAGGATTTCTTGGCTCATGTCGTTTCCCTGCTTGCTGTGAGGACACTATGACCAACCCGTACACTGTGTTTCTGAGTTTTCTATATAGTTTTCAAACTCTTAAGAGTACCTATTTAGTTATTTCCGCCACTAAAATCGAACAGCGCAGACTCATGCAAATTACTTAATTTATACCTTGTTTTTCGTCTAAATTGTCTGCCTAATATATTTTGCCGTATCTACCATAAAATAATCAAAAAGTAAAGTCTTTATGAGAGAGGCAATTGAATTATGGTAAGTTTCAATCGAATTGATGTTGCAGCTAGCGAACATATGGGAGCAGTCCGAGTACCAGTCAAGCTTACAAATGCTGTTGATGAAATCTTAGTCAATCGAGGATTACTTAATCCAAATCAGTTGCGCGTGTGTGAAACTGAAGCACTAGTAGACACTGGTGCAGTTCGTACAGTCGTATCTCAAGCTATAGTACAAGAACTGGGCTTAAAAGTTCGCGCTCAGCAGCTTGCTAAATATGCTGATGGTAGAGAGGAAATGGTGGGACTTACTGAACCTGTAATTATCGAAATCATGGGACGGGAGACAACCGAGGCAGTGTTAGTAACTGGGGATGAAGTCTTAATTGGTCAAACTGTATTAGAAACATTAGATTTACTCGTAGATTGTAAAAATCAGCGTTTAATTCCCAATCCCGCTCATCCCGACCAACCTGTTTTTCGGATCTAATCAGTTATCAGTTATCTGTCAGCTGTCAACCAATTACCAATTACCAATTACCAATTACCATTCTCATGAACCAATATATCGTTATCTTTGACGGCAATTGCAATCTCTGTACCACTCTCGTTCAATTATTAGAAAAACTAGACCAAGGACAAAAATTTCGCTATATATCCATGCAAGATGAAACTGCTTTGCAACAGTTAGGAATTACATCTCAAGATTGCGAACTCGGGATGATTTTAATTGATGCTAATACTCCCAATCGTCGTTGGCAAGGTACAGCCGCCGCTGAAGAAATTGGCAGACTATTACCGATGGGTGAAATATTTGTCAATGCTTACCGTTCTCTACCTGGCTTAAAATGGATGGGCGATCGCACTTACGAACAAATCCGCGATAACCGCTACACTCTATTTGGCAAACGCGACACGACATATAAAACTGTGTACGCCGCCGATTGTGGCTGCGCTTCTGGGGGAGTCGGGAAAGAGAATTGAGGGAGCAAGACAAGTCACAAGTCAAATTTAACTGGTCACTTGGTTGCTGATAATTACTCCCTGCTCACTACTCCCTGCTCCCTTGACCATTAAACACTTCCATAATCTTGCGGCAAATCTGCTTTAACTTGTCACTGGATTCTGTTTTGGGTTTTGTTTCGCCTTCACAACGCCATTCCTCAACCGTAGAAAATTGCCACTGTTTGCCACGATGATCGAATCCAGCAGCCTCCACGCCGATGCAACGCCGGACATCGCTGATGGGATCTTGATAAAACCGAATTTGGATTAGGATACTGCGACTCTGAAACGATTTACTCCAACCAGGAAAATGAAAGCCAATATCAACCGAGTCAGGATCGACTAACTCTAGGGTTTCTGGATCGTTCGTCCAAGGTTTCAGATCGGCTCTAATTTCAGGAAACTCTGCTTTGAGTAAATTCACCACCGTAGCAATCTTACTTGTAAACTCCAGATTAATCGCTTGCTCGGCTGCATTCACGCGAAACACTCCTGTAGATTGAAATATAGATGAGAGAAGTGAGGGCAGCAAGATTTCTAGAAAGCTCGCTGCTATTGGTAACTAATTTTAACAATTCCCTGAGTGCTTACTTGCGTGACTTGTGATACAAAAATTGTCATTAGTCATTAGTCATTAGTCATTTGTTATTTGTGATTCACAAATGACTAGCGATCGCCATAACGTTTCGAGCGTGTGGGGTTGCTATAAGGATCGATCTAGTTGAAGACCAACATTTCTAGCGCGGATTTGCGATGAAAAGGTTGATTTTCTATCTTTTGAAGATTGTATTTTTCGACTATGGAACTATCATTGGTTTGACTGTAAAGCGCTAACGTCGCAAATGACTAGTGACCAAAAATTATCAACCCCGTATGTAACTTAGATTACATACGGGGTTGTGCTTAACGATAATTACTTAAGTATAGTATTAGAGCTAGAGATATTCGGTTTGGCGTCAAGTAAACCTTTGCTTGTTTACTCTATATCAACTGTAAGACTTACTCTATTTTGCTGTCATCAAGAAATGATGAAGATGCACCACTATACTATAAAGAAATGATGTTTTCTACTCGGTCAAGGCTAGAAGAGTCGAGAGTCGGGTGGAATGCGCTGCCGAAAGCGCTTCGTTTTGCCATCTTCGCCATTATTGGTTTTTTGCTAATCTTGATGCTGACGCTGCTAGGAGTGTTCAACAGAGAGCCAATGATGCCTGCACCACCTCAGTTACTGACAGAGCCATTTTTACAACTACCAACAGTCAACTCTGTACAAGTAGTGTGGTTTACAGAATTTGCAGGTAGTCAGCACGCAGTTACTTATGGTGCAGGACTGAAACAAACTGCGATCGCCTCTACAGTTAAACTCAGCCGCACGCGAGAAGATCGAGAGTCCCATGTCGGCGCACAAGCTGAAACCGGACAATACCAAAACATCAAACTGCGAGATATCTGGCGACACGAAGCAAAAGTGACGGGATTAAGTGCTGGGGTGCGCGTCCCCTATCGCGTGTCTAGCGTGCGTGAAGATGGCACGACATTCAGTAGCGGTGAATATACCCTTGCTTCCCTGCCTGAATCTGGAACGCCACTCAAAATTTTACTCACCTCGGATCATCAACTCAAACCGATGACAGCAGCAAACTTGCAAAAAGTAGTAGAGACGGTAGGGAGAGTAGACGGGGTTTTCTTTGCTGGAGATTTAATTAATATTCCCGATCGCGCTTCCGAATGGTTTGACGATAATCGTGGTGGCGCGTTTTTTCCCTGCTTGCAAGGAAGGGCAAAATACGAGATTGCTAAAACAGTGTATCGCGGTGGGGCGATCGCTCAATATGCGCCAATATTTCCCGCGATCGGCAATCATGAGGTAATGGGTAGATATGGTAGTGGCGATAGTTTAGGGGAAGAATTCGAGAATTCTATCCCGCGTGCGATCGCTAAAAAACTTTATCCCGAACAAACAGAAACTCAAACAGAACAATGGTTGAAGGATCGTTCCTTTAATACGAATACCTACGAAGAAATTTTCACGCTTCCCGAAACGAGTCCAGGCGGAAAGACATACTACGCCATTACCTTTGGTGATGTACGGTTGGTAGTGCTGTACGTGACAAATATGTGGCGGTCTTACAATCTCACGCCAGATGTAAGAGGAAAGTACCAAGAACGCCAACAAGATTTAGATCGCCCTGAAAAGTGGGGCTATGGACAAGTCATTTTTGGTGAAATTGCTCAGGGTAGTCCGCAATATAACTGGTTGGAAGCGGAACTCAAAAGTCAGGAATTTCAACAAGCGAAATACAAAATTGTTATGTTCCACCATCCGCCCCATTCTTTAGGAGATAATATCGTTCCTGCTTATACCGATCCGGTACAAATTCGCGATCGCGCTACAGATGGTAGCCTCGAAGCAGTGCGATACGAATATCCTAGAGCAGCAGATTACATCATTCGCGATGTCGTACCTTTGTTAGAGACGGCTGGGGTGCAATTAGTTTTTTACGGGCATTCTCACCTGTGGAATCGTTTTATTAGTAATAATGGCACGCACTTTTTAGAAACATCGAATGTTGGCAATACTTACGGTGCGGCTGTGGGAAATAAAAGGCGAAAAGTCCCACCTGGCAATAATAAGGATTATGTTGCGCTAGGCAATCCGAATGGATTAGAACCTATAGTACCAACCATTGCCCCTTTACGAGGTGAAGACGATAAGCCACAGCCTTATATTGCCAGCAACGATATTACAGTTTTTAGTATTTTCAATACGGCAACAGGTACGATTAGTAGCTATCGATTTGACACGCGATTCCCGGGTTCAGATGTAGTTAAGTTTGATGAATTTGCTTTGTAGAGACGTTTCATGAAACATCTCTACATATATAGCGATTCTCGTTATGATGCGATACATTCGTAGGGGCGCACAGCTGTGCACCCCTACAGATCTTGTATTTCATCGAATTGAAAAAGGCTATATAAACAATTAAGGATACAACCCTCGGTCAGATAATGCTTGAGCAACACGACCGACACCCAACATATATGCAGCCCCTCGCAAGGATATTTCCCGCTGTCTAGATTTTTGAGACACTTGCTGATATGCTTGCACCATCAAATGTTCTAGTTCTCGGTTGACGCGCTCTTCATCCCAAAATACATAAGACAGCCCTTGCACCCATTCCAAATAACTCACTACAACTCCGCCAGCATTCGCCAGAATATCGGGTAATACTGTTATCCCTCGTGCTTCTAAGATGCGGTCTGCTTCTAGGGTTGTCGGTCCATTCGCTGCTTCTGCTACAATCGCGGCTTGAATTTGGTTAGCATTATCCTCAGTAATCTGATTTTCTAATGCAGCAGGAATCAGCACGTCGCAGGGTAAAGTTAGCAACTGAGCATTACTAATTGGCATGGCGTTGGGAAAACCCTTCAAACTGCGGTGATTTTGAGCCGCAAAACTCTTAAGTGCGGGAACATCTAAACCATTTTCGGCGTACACTCCCCCAGCACCAGTAGACACAGCAATGACTTTTGCTCCTGCTTGATGGAGTAACAAAGCCGCCGCACCGCCAACATTCCCAAAACCTTGAATCGCAATCCGCGATCCCGCCAAAGACTTACCCCGCTCGGCAAGTGCCTCTCGCACGGCAATCATCGTACCCCGTCCCGTTGCCATTTCCCGACCCCGCGATCCACCCACCGAAATCGGCTTTCCGGTCACGATTCCCGGTACGGCGTGACCGACGTTGACAGAATACGTATCCATCATCCACGCCATTTCCCGTGCGGAAGTCCCCATGTCTGGGGCGGGAATATCTACAGATGGTCCAATATCCTTGATCAGTTCGCTCGTATAACGTCTGGTAATGCGTTCTAGTTCTCCCACACTATAGCGACTAGGATCGATCGCAATTCCGCCTTTTGCCCCACCGTAGGGAATACCCAGCAAAGCGCATTTCCATGTCATCAACATTGCCAATGCTGAAACTTCTCGCAGGGTTACAGCCGGATGGTAACGAGTTCCACCTTTATAAGGTCCTAAAATATCACAATGCTGTACGCGATGCCCCGCTAACACTCGCACTTCGCCGCTATCGAGTTTAACTGGAATTGATACGGTGATAACTTTGCGCGGGTGACTCAGCATCACGAGTAGGTTTTGGTCTAACCTTAATTCTTTTGCTGCCTGTTCTAGATAACTACAAGCTTGGTCGTAGGGGCAAATATGAGCCGGAGAGGGAGTTTCTAGCGGCAGTGGGGATGTAGAAACCATATTTTTTCCTCTATTTGATTGCGATCGCCCGATTGCGATCGGATTATCTCTCGATCTCTAGCCTATCCTTCCACGATCGAAACACACTAAATTTCTGTAAAATTCGTTACATTTTTATCAGGGAGCAGGGAGCAGCGGAGATTTAAACAATTTCCGACTTACGACTTACCAGCAGCCATTTTTGCCGTATTTGCATCTAAAAAATGCTGCGATCGCATGATGTCATAAAGATTTGTCTCTGATTCGAGCAAGCAGGCGTGTCCGCTGTAGGGTAGGACAACTAAACGGGAATTTGGTAAAATTCCGAGCAATCGTTCGGCTTCTGCAATTGAAGGTAAAAGACGATCTTGAGCGCTGGCAATTAGTAGTACTGGTTGTGTTAGTTGTCGTAACTGTGTTTTGTCTACATCGAAGTTCTTGATTAAAGCAATTCGCCAGAGAACTGTTTCTGGGGGTACCGAACGAATGACTTTAAGCATTTCGCGACGATCGCTTTTAGTTACTCTCCCCAAGGAGGCAAGAAACGGTAACAATCCCACTGCCCCAAATTGGTAGAAACAAGACGGCACTAAATTTGCAAATTGCGAACCCCACGCTAAGAAAGGACGAAGTTGTACGGAAGAAGCAGGATTGACCAAAATAATGCGGCTAAATAACTCTGGTGCTTTGACTGCTACTTTCATTGCTAGACAGCCACCGAATGACTCGCCGCACAAGTAAACTTCTCTTTGAGGATTTTTAGCAAGTTCTTTGTGAATCAGTTGAATCACTTGTGCGCTCAACACATCCCAACTTGTCATATCATCTGGTGGAATCATCAAACAACGCACGTCAAAAGCAACTTCTAAACCTTCAGTTTGCGATCGCAATAACTGCCCCGTTCCATCCATACCTGGTAAAAATACGAATAGCGGATACTCTGGCTGAAGTTTTTTCGGACTGAGGAAACAGGGACGATTGGAGACTATTGGTGTTGTTGTAGAAAATCGGGAATCGGTAGGGGCGCATTGCTGCGCGCCCGTACTAGGAAGTCGGGAGTCGGGGAATTTTGAATTTTGAATTTTGAATTTTGAATTTTGAATTTTGAATTGCTCCTCTGCTCCTTTATCATTCATAACTAGTAACATCCTTGACGTAACAGCGTCTCGATTTCTGTCTCGCAGCGCTCGGTCAATTCTGAGACAACAGCTTTTGCTTGTTTGCCCTGATATTGTCTCACCTGCTGGGGTGTAATCCACAAGGGATGACCGACGAGAAGGACAACGCGGCGATAAATAACTAAAGGATGCCAGCCAGCGCGATCGAATAAAGGTTCTGAGGGGTCAAATACGCTCAGCAGCCGCAGCGGTACGGCGGAGGTGTTAACTTCTTCTAAAGAGGCGATCGCCACTGGTAAAACTGCCAAGTCCTTGACTGGTTTATGAATCTCTCCACCCGCAGCTGCCCGAATCGCTAAGTGAGCAAATCCGCGCTGAAACTTTTGCATCTGGTAAGGTTGACTAAATTGCACCATTGGCTTTGTCCCTTCGGGAAAGACTCCCACGGCTTGCCGACGTTGCAATAATTCAATTGCTTGATTAAAAAAGCTTTGTTGGCGATATTGGGGAGTTTCCAAAGGAAAACACCCTAATTGACCCGTGACAATCTCGCGCATGACTGGTACTTGTCCCATGTAATGATGGCAAGCAAAGCGGATTGGACGTTCCACTGCCTTCATCAACAGTGGTGCATCCATAAAGCTACGATGATTGCTCACGATCAAAACGGCACTATCGCGAGGAATACGGTCTTCGTAATAGAGAAACTGTTTGGTTCCCATCGAAGCCAGAAACCAATCAGAAATTTGCAGGGGGCTGTTTCCACTCATGCACTACTTTGTATAGTTCTTTTATGAGATCGGCAGCCGGCGATCGCTCGAACGAGTTGCTGCTGTACTTAATCTATTTTTACATTTCTTTGCGAACCTGATCGCATATCTTTGGGAATAGGAGTGAGGAGCGAGGAGCGAGGAGTGAGGGGACAAGGGGGACAAGGGAGAGAAGAGAGCCCAGGGAGCTGAGGAAGTTGAGGGGACAAGGAAGACCAGGGGGACAAGGGAGCAATTACCAATTACCCATTACCCATTACCAACTACCAATTCCCTACACCACTCTCCACTTATACAGTTTCTATCAGAAATTGAGCTAATTTTATAGAGTTTAATTATTCGATCGCGATCGCAAGAGTCATAACTCAAGTAATTATGTAGTTGCATTAAAAGTAATGAAAATATATAACTACCAAGGCTGATATATGATAGAGGGAGTTTTTAAATCCTCTGCTTAAGATTCATGAATTTTGCCGATCGCAGCAAAGACACATTCGCTGTTACAACGCCACTATATTACGTCAACGACTTACCTCATATCGGCAGTGCTTATCCAACGATGGCAGCAGATGCGCTAGCTCGGTTTGAGCGATTGTTGGGTAAATCCGTACTCATGATTACAGGCACAGACGAACACGGGCAGAAAATTCAACGAGCAGCAGAAAGTCACGGGCGATCGCCTCAAGAGTATTGCGATCGAATTTCATCTAGCTTTGTCTCTTTGTGGGAGCTGTTGAACATTCAATACGACCGCTTTAGTCGGACGACAGCAACTCAACATGAAGCCATTGTCAAAGAATTTTTTGGGCGAGTTTGGGATGCAGGAGATATTTACTCCGATCGCCAGCAAGGATGGTATTGCGTTTCCTGTGAAGAATTTAAAGAGGAACGAGAATTATTAGAGGGGAATTACTGCCCGCTGCACCCAAATAAACAAGTAGAGTGGCGAGACGAACAAAATTACTTTTTTCGCTTGTCGCGCTACCAAGAACAACTAGAAGCACATTATCAAAAATATCCCGATTTCATCCAGCCAGTCAGCCGTCGCAACGAAGTGCTGAACTTTGTCAGTCAAGGCTTACAGGATTTTTCGATTTCGCGAGTGAATGTAGATTGGGGTTTTCCCGTTCCCGTCGCGCCAGAACAGACGCTCTATGTCTGGTTTGATGCATTGTTAGGATACGTGACGGCGCTGCTCGATCCTGACAGCGAAGCAACTTTGGAAAATGCTTTAGCTCAATGGTGGCCCATTAACATACACATTATCGGTAAAGATATTCTCCGCTTCCATGCTGTCTATTGGCCCGCGATGTTGATGTCTGCTGGTTTGCCGTTACCAGGGCGAGTTTTCGGACACGGCTTTTTAACCAAAGACGGGCAGAAAATGGGAAAAACGATGGGAAATACAATCGATCCCGTAGCTTTGGTTAAGCAATATGGTTCCGATGCCGTGCGCTATTACTTCCTCAAGACGATCGAGTTTGGTAAAGATGGAGACTTTAGCGAAACTCGATTCATCAATACAGTCAACGCAGATTTAGCAGATAACTTAGGTAACTTGTTAAATCGCACCCTGAGCATGGTGCGCAAGTACTGCGCTGGCAAAGTACCGAGTGTAGGAGAAGTAGCTGCCGAGCATCCTCTGAAGGCGATCGCTACCTCTTTAGGACAGGAAGTGAAACAATACTACGAAGTCCTAGCATTCGACCGCGCTTGTGAAGCGATTCTCGATCTCGTCAGAGCAAGTAATAAATTTATTGATGAGAAAGCCCCGTGGAGTCTCTACAAACAAAAGCGACAGACAGAAGTGGAGGAAGTATTGTATGCTGTGTTGGAATCAGTGAGATTAGCAGCCTATTTACTAGCCCCAATTATCCCACATACTTGCACCGAAATTTATCAGCAATTAGGATTTGCGATTGATTTTAATCACAAAGCTCAAACTTTCATTACCACTCCATTCAGTAGTCACTCAAATTGGGGGATACTGAGCGATATACAACAATTGGGGGAGCCTAGACCAGTATTTCAACGCATAGAATTGGCTCAAAAGGTTTAACTAATAAGTCAAGCTTACAGGGTCGATAGGAATTACTAAAGATTTGAGCCATCGACCCTGTTCTTTTATAGAGTCTAGTGTTAGCAGGGGCGTTTGCTAGAATCAAGACAATAAAAACTTTCAAAAATAACAATTTTTCTTTTTTTAATAAAAGCTTGAGGTATAACAATCATGTTGAGCAATAGAGATTTTGAAAATAGTTCGATCTTTACGCCAGAACAAGTTTTAGAAAATCGAGGTAAGGTAGCAATCTTTATTGATGGGTCAAATTTATTTTATGCAGCGTTACAGTTGGGAATTGAAATCGATTACACCAAGCTTTTATGTCGGCTAACGGCAGGATCGCGATTGTTGCGCTCGTTTTTCTATACAGGCGTAGACCGTACCAATGATAAACAGCAAGGGTTTCTATTATGGATGCGGCGCAATGGCTACCGCGTGATTGCTAAAGATCTAGTTCAGCTACCAGATGGTTCTAAAAAAGCTAACTTAGATGTCGAGATCGCCGTTGATATGATGGCGTTGGTTGGCGCATATGATACAGCAGTATTAGTCAGCGGTGATGGAGATTTGGCTTATGCCGTAAACGCTGTCAGCTATCGTGGGGCGCGAGTTGAGGTTGTCAGCTTGCGATCGATGACCAGTGATAGTTTGATCAATGTTAGCGATCGCTATATCGATTTGGAAACGATCAAAGAAGATATTCAAAAAACACCGCGATCCGGTTATACCTATCGTCCTCTCTCCAGCCTGGATCTTGTCGAGCAACCATCCCCCGATGGTTTAGATACGATCGAAACTTCAGACACTTAACTAGGGAGCGGAGAGCGCACGAGCGCACGAGCAGGGAAAAAGAGGACAAGGGGGACACGGGAGACAAGGGAGAAGTCAGAAGTCAGAACTAATTTTTCTCCCTCAGTTCTCGATCGCTCCCGCAGCTCTTTTCTCTCCCGACTCCCTCTTTTTTTGTCAAGATGGAGGCATGAAAAATAATATCTTTCAGCAATTTTTTATGTTTTCTCGCTGCATGGCAGCACCATTAGTAGGTGTAGTACTTGTAACGTTACTATTTGGCTGCGAGCAGCGAACTCAGACAGCAGAAACAGTTGCTCAAGCTCCCTCCTCGCCTCCTCAGCAAGTGCAGCGCGACTTAACTTTTAATGATGTGATCTTAGAGCAGTCAGATAAGCAGGGAAAATTGTTTTGGAAAGTTAAATCGAAGCAAGCAACGTATAGTAAAGATCGTAAAACCGCTCAAGTAGAAAACCCTGTTGGTCAACTGTTTCAAGACGGCAAACCCGTATACGATATTACGGCAAAAACAGGAGAGATTCAGCAGGATGGAGCAAAGTTATTGCTTAAGGGTGAAATTGTTGCTAAAGCTCCTGCATACAATTTGGTATTGCGCGGCAATGAGCTAGAGTGGCAACCAAACCAAGATTTATTAATCGTGCGCGATCGCCTGACGGGAGAACATCCCCAAATGCAAACAGTCGCTCAAGAGGCAAGAGTTAGAAGTCGAGCGGGAATTGTTGAGTTCTTGAATGGAGTCCAGGCAACTGCAAAAGAATCAAACGTGCAAATGCAGACGGAACAGCTAACTTGGCAGTTTCGCGCTCAAAAGTTGATTGGCGATCGCCCGATAAAATTCGATCGCTACCAAAATCATAAAATTACCGACCGAGGGACGGCAGGTCGTGGCGAGTACGATCTGAAAACAAACATTGCTACCTTGGCGCAAAATGCTCAAATTTCTTTACAAGAGCCACCGCTACAAGTGAATGGCAATTCGCTTAAGTGGAACGTTGACACGAAAACTGTAATTGCAGACCAACCCGTGCGCGTCGTGCAGCGCCAGCAGCAAGTCACTGTGAGTGGCGATCGCGGTAGGCTAGAAACGGAAAAACAAGTTGCCTACATGAATGGCAATGTCAAAGGTGTAGGGCAGAAGCAGCAGACTGTTACATCTGACGCGCTTACTTGGTACATTGAAACTCAGCAAATGGAAGCAACAGGTAATGTTGTTTATCAACAATTTCAGCCGCCAGCGACTCTTAAAGGACAAAAAGCCGTAGGCAAGTTGGACGCACAAAATTTTGTCGTTAGCGGGGGTAGGGTTTCGACACAATTCGTACCGCAACCGTAACAAAGGAATTATAGAGGCGCATGGCTGTGCGTCCCTACAGAGGAAACAAAAAAAGTCCGCTCCCAGCGGACTTCAAAATACATAGCTTATGTGGATAAATCCGAACTAATTTGGAATCCCCTTGCCAAGACAAGGGGATATAGCATTAGAAGCGGAATGTCGTTCTCAGCGTACCTACATAAACCGTGTCGTTGTTGTCGTTATGCTCTGGATTAAAGATGACAATGACACCAGGAGTCACATCAATGTTATCGGTGAGCGGAAAGCGATAGAGACCTTCTAAGTGATATGAAGTATCTTGGTCGCGGCGACCGCCAAAATCATTTTTAGCTGTTCTTGGTGGCTGACCGAAGACTAAACCAAGTACGCTACCTTCTTTACCTACATCTTGTAAAGCCAGGGTTGCTGCCCAGTTCCAAATATCAGCAGTTTGTGAAGGGCTGTCTTCATTGAGCGCTACCGTATAACCGCCCCAACCGCCAAGAGTGAAGCCACCCAACTTAAAGCTAGCTTGTAAGGCGTACTGGTTGGTGGATGTTGACGCACCGCTGAAGGGGTTGTTAGAAAAGACACTGCCAGTTGCGCCAGAAACGCTAATACCGTTAGTCGCCGTAATATCGCTTACGGTGGAGTTGTCGTAGGTGTGAACGTAGGTCGCACCGATCGCAATGTTATCACTAGGACGGAAGGCAATCTGTCCCAGAGCGGCATAATCACCGTTAAACAAACCAAAAGAATTTGTCGGATCGTTAGCATTCCGAGCTAGATAGCTTGCAGAAGCGCTAATTACACCTTTGGGATTTAAGTTGATAGTTAAACCAGCACCATCACCCGCACGATAAATGGGGTTGAAACGTCCGAACCGAGAAATAGCACCGCGACCGCTGCTTTCTAGTAGAGGGTTGAAGGTGAAGACGTTATCGTTGAATTCCCCATTGTCAAAGTCAACTTTAATATCAGCAATTTCGCCAAGCGGGAACTTGTAATAGAAATCGTCAATTTGAACGTCGTTACCTTCATCGCCATCGAAGCCCAGACGAGTCATATTCGTACCCGTCAGACCCGTGCCAAATGGTACAACGTTGCGAGCTTGCAGACGGGTTCTCAACTCGTCTTTTCCGGTGAAGCTGGTGTTGAAAGTCAGACGAGCGCGGTCTGCCAAAACAGTGTTGACATCGTTGTCATCACCTGTAGGTTCGCCACTTCCAGATGCAGCTAGCTCGTTACCACCGAATACGTCAGAAACGGCAACAATCACTTCCCCACTCAGTTTGGTTGTGGTAGAGAACTGATTTGCTTCTAGTTCTGCCGTCCGTGCTTCTAGAGCATCAACGCGACCGCGCAGGGTAGCTAGTTCCGCCGAAAATTCTTCCTGCAACCGCTGTAACGTTGCCAGGTCTTCTTTGTTGACCATATCGGCAGAAGCGGTGGCAATCAGTTCGTTCACGCGGTCTAAACAAGCGTTTAAACCTGCGGCAAACTCATAACGGGTCAAGGCGCGGTTGCCACGATATGTTCCATCGGGATAACCAGCAATACAACCGTAGCGCTCGACTAAAGACTGCAAGGCTTGAAAAGCCCAGTCGGTAGGCTGTACGTCAGACAGCTGAGAAACGGACGTGACTTGGGCTAGAGTTTCTGGAGCTTTCTCTTCAGATAACTGGGTAACAGATGTTTGCTGTACTTCTTCCAAAGGTAGGGGTTCAGCAGCTTGAGTCCGAGTTGCTACAAACAGGGTTGCTGTTAGTAAAATGGGACTTAGTTTGAGAGTATTCCAAATAAGTTTCGACATATATCTTCTCACTCACACCAATGCATAGTTGCTGTTGTCAACTCAAGAGAGATTTCAGCTATCGATCGCTCTTGGCTATCTATAATATTCTCACCAATTCACTCAAATTGGAACCGTGTATGCACTATCGTAAATTCACCGTAATTTCACTGCGATCGCCTCCTAGTAGACTAAATTAGAAGCGGATGAGAACCGGAATTAGACTTTTGCCTTTCCTATTGGTAAACGCAGAATAATGCGTCGTTGGTGTCTTGTTAACAGCCCTTCTTCCTCGAATTGCTGTAACATCCGCGTTACCGATACCCTAGTCGTATTTATAACTTCGGCTATTTCTTGATGGGTAACAGCAACGTCTATTAATCTTCCCAGATCGACATCGCGACCGAATTTTTGACCTAGCCAGATTAAAAACTGCCACAATCTAAGCGAAACGGGTTTGCGGTGAATAATGCTCAGCAATTCCTCTGTTTGGCAAACGTGAGACATCATTGCCTCTACAGTCAAATGCCATAACTCAGATGGAATTATAGTTGTTTCAACACTGGTCAAACACTCAATTTGGTAGGGAACGACTCGCGATAAAGGTTGACCGACTAGATCTCCTGCACCCCAGTAACCCAGAGTAATTAACGTGCCGCTTTCGCTCCAAGTAACAGTGCGCACGGCTCCGCGCTCAATCCGCCATAAAATATTTGGACGAGAGGGAATCAGGTCGTGGCGGGCAAAGAGTCGTTGGGATGACTGAGGAACAAGGCTAGGAGTTGTAGTAGAGATTGCCATAAGACGAGAGGACAAAGGGGACAGTGAGAATTCAAAATTCAAAATTGAGACAAGGGAGACAAGGGGGAGAGAAAATAGCTCTCCACTGCTTCATAGCGGTTTTCAATTGGGTAAAACAGACGATCTGTAGGGGCGCACAGCCGTGCGCCCTTACAAATGTCACGCACGCAATCGAGAATTG
The DNA here is from genome assembly GCF_003991895.1 of Chroococcidiopsis cubana SAG 39.79. NCBI lineage: Bacteria > Bacillati > Cyanobacteriota > Cyanophyceae > Chroococcidiopsidales > Chroococcidiopsidaceae > Chroococcidiopsis > Chroococcidiopsis cubana. Next base: position 55,333 of record NZ_RSCK01000004.1, on the reverse strand, counting down.
CTATCATCCTTCTAAAGTTAGTGAGGAAATTTCTGTGGCTTGACCCTGTTGTGTTATGCGACAGAGGGGATTTATAGCTATAGCAAAGACTGACTGTGCGATCCCAAATGGCGATCGCGTTGAGACAAATCAAAATATTATTAAGTAGTAGATCGGGTAAGATTTGCGATCGCGCTTGCCTTTGCCTAAACCATCGCCAAAACAACAATGGGAAAAACGACAGTGTGAAACTTGGCACTTCTGAAGCCATATTTTCAAGTGCAACCGCACTCGCTTTCCCTAGCAAAGACATTAGGGCATTCTGGCACTTGAGCTTCATCAGTCACATGCTCGCTCTTACCTACAACATCTCACCACTAAGCTTTATGACTAAACGTCTCTATTACTAAACTTTTATTATTACTACTTGTTAGCTAGATATTAAAACGCTTAGTTTAAGAAGTCAGTAAGTTTTCATTAAAAAGTGAATTGTCAGTTGTAAGTCGTAGGGGCGGGTTTTGACCAAAGATTTACAGTCGCAGTTGTCTATCTATTTGCGCGCACCCGCCCGTACAGAAGTCGGAAGTCAGTAAGCATCTATTCACCAGCCACCAGCCACTGGTTCCACCGCCACTAGTTACTGGTCACTGCTAAGAGCGTTGTCCGGTAACGATGTAAGCGACTCGCTGACCGACGTTGGTAGCGTGATCTGCCATCCTTTCTAAGTGGCGAATTACCAAAGCTAATAACAACCAAGGTTCTAAAACTCCTTGGATATCTCTTTCTGTTGCTAAAGTGTGATAAAGATTTTCGTATGAGTCGTCTACAACGTCGTCTAATTGCTTGACTGCTAACCCTGCTTGTGCATCTAGATCCGCTAGCGCCATCAAGCTAGCCGCTAACATAGCTTGGGCGTGGTGAGACATAATCTCGATCTGAGGGATGCATTGATGAGGGGGATAGGGAAATAGCTTAATCGCAATTTCTCCTAAGTCCTCAGCATAATCTCCAATTCTTTCTAGGTCTCGCACCAGCTGCATAAAGGCACTTAGTAAGCGCAAATCCTTTGCTACTGGTGCTTCTAAAGTTAGTAGCGCCGCACACTCAATCTCAACGTGGCGATAAAATTGATCGATTTGCTTGTCGAGCAGTGGTAGTTCCTCTGCTGCTGATAGGTTTCGGGCAAACAGTGCTTGATGACTGAGGCGAAATGAGTTTTCTACCAAAGCTCCCATGCGCAAAATATCTCGCTCTAGACGTTTGAGGCGACGCTCAAAGTGAGTGCGGCTAGGTTGGTGAGGTTGGAAAGGAACAGCATCTACGTTGAGCAATTCTGACACCGTAGTATAAAGGTAGGATTTTATTATTAGTTATAAATCTTGTTAACTGTATCTGTCACTGGCAGGAAAAGCAGATTGTGACGTAAATTACTAACTATATTCACTATATATAAGCATCTACATTTACTATTATAAGCATCTGCTCTGTCATTGAGTTGGCAACTCAATTTGCAGCCAAGCACCTTTAGTTTCAGGATGGTTCATGGCTTTTACTGTGCCACCATGTGCCGAAACAATTTGTTTGACGATCGCTAAGCCCAAACCACTACCGTGAGTTGTAAAAGGAGAAATTTTCTTTGAGTCGGGTGTTGTTTGTCTAGCTCTGGCTAGATCCCCACGATAAAGGCGTTCAAATACGTAAGGTAAATCTGTTGCTGGAAAGCCACAACCGGAGTCAATAATATTTATCTGCACGTAATTAGATTTAGTTTCTGAATTAATTAGTTCGACATTAACCCAAATCGTGCTTTGAAAAGGGCTATATTTGATACTGTTATCGAGTAAATTTAATAACACTTGCGTTAAGCGAGACTTGTCTGCCTCGATCCACAAAGTTTCTGCACCGGAATAGGATAAACGGAGCTGCTGTCGCTGTGTTAAAGGTTCTATAGTGTGGCATACGGAATCAATCAGCGATCGCAATTCCACTGGTTCGCGCTTGAGCTGACGGCTGGGATCTAACTCTAGTTGGCTTAATTCCAACCAATTTTGCACTAAACTAATCAATCTTTCCACTTCTGGTAAGAGGCGATCGACCCAAAGTTTATATGGTGGTTCGAGTTGTTGCTGTAAGTTTTCTACCACCAATAAAATTGAAGTCAATGGCGTTTTGAGTTCGTGTGCTAAATCGGAAACCCAGCGATCGCGAGTCCGCGCTAAATCGAGCAATGGCTGGCGATTTTCCAAAAATACGCCCACCTGTCCGTTTTGCAGAGGTAAGGTGGCTGCGTTCACTGTCAGCGCTCTCAATTCACTCAGCGCTGCTGCATCTGCACTCGTTCGATGAAACAACCACTCTTTAACCTGCGGCTGCTGTCTTTCTCGCGTTTGCTCGATTAACTGATCCAATTCATAGGAACGCACCCACTCCAATAGTAAGCGCACCTGTCCTGGTTCCCATTTTTGCAAGCCTAGCAATTGCTGTGCCTGTTGGTTGCACCACAACAACTGATTTTCTTCGTCTACTTGCAAGTATCCTACAGGAGCGACTTGCATCAACTGCTCCCAGGTTTGCAGTTTAGCTTGCAACTCTTCCCGTTGCTGTCGCGCCGAAACAATTTCGTGCCGCAACCGAGGGATAGCTCCCAGGGAAGTTGCCATCTCACTATCATTAGATACTGTTCGCAGTAAACGCCGCAATCTAGCTTGTAATTGGGTATACTGCCACAACCACAAGCAAATTCCTATCCCTAGTCCCAGCAAAAACGCCAGCAGTACCATCAGAAAGGTTCAGGATCAAAAGTGGGTTAACTATCACTTTAACCCTTCTTACTAGGGAGCAGGGAGCAGGGAAAAGAGAGCTGAGGGAGCGCAAGGTTGCTGAGGGAGTTGAGGGAGCAAGAGCGGTCAACTGTCTTCACGCAGTGTAGCGTCAGCGCCTACTATCAACTGTTAACCAACAACCATCAACCTATCCAAATCGATAGCCAAACCCGCGCACCGTTACCAAATATTCTGGGTGGCTGGGGTCTTTTTCGAGTTTTTCCCGCAACCAACGAATGTGAACGTCTACAGTTTTGCTGTCTCCAACAAAATCTGCTCCCCAGACTTGGTCGAGCAATTGCTCTCGCGACCAGACGCGGCGCGGATAAGTCATGAAGAGTTCTAGCAAGCGGAATTCTTTAGGGGAAAGGTTGACTTCTTGCGCTCTGACGGTTACGCGGCACTCTTGCGGATAAAGGGTGACATCTTTAAATTGTAGAATCGGGACTTGTGGTAATACGCCTATGCGCTGGCGGCGTAACAAAGCACGACACCGCGCGACTAACTCCCGCATACTAAAAGGCTTTGTCAGATAGTCGTCTGCGCCAACTTCCAAACCCAAGACGCGATCGGTTTCGCTGCCTTTGGCGCTCAAAATCAAGATTGGTACTTGATTTCCTTGGTGGCGGAGCAAGCGACAGATATCTAAACCATTGATCTGAGGCAGCATTAGATCTAAAATCACCAGATCGAAGGGAAAATCTCCGAAGGTAGGTTCGCTACTCTGAAGTAAGGTCAAAGCTGTACGTCCGTCAGCAGCAGTAGCGATCGCAAAACCTTCTGCCTCCAAAGCCATCACGAGCATTTCCCGAATCAGGTTTTCGTCTTCTACCACCAGAATGCGGCTCATGTGCCCGATTTCCACCTTGGGGGAACTGTTGGTCAATTCGCGAGTAAACATCGTTTTTATCGATCTGTTCTTGCACCATTATTATCTAATCGGAAGACATCCGAAATCCTTTCAACTGCAAATTTCTGGAAATTTAGAGAAATCCAGATCTTGACAGTCTGCATTCACTCAGATATATTTTTTACAGTACACTTGTACTATAAACAGATGGATTGCGGTTAGTGTGTAGCTTTGGGCTAATTGCTAAGCGCTATCTGCCATTTTCTACGGTCATTTCAGCAATTTTACTGCTTTGCGATCGCCTCAAGGAAGGCTAGCTTAGGATCTATATCTTAGGGTATAGCCACGAGTATTCGTTTTAACTTAAATCTCTCTTAAATTTAGTTGCAGGAGTTGCAATATGAATCGATTCGTAGCTAAAGACAGTACAGATCGTTTGTTAACATTTCAACGCATTCTGGCTGATAGAAAGGATATGTCATTAAAAATTGCTACTAAACAAGAGGAGGCGGACAAGGAAAAGAATAAACAAATTCTTCAAACTGCTGCTAGCTATACAGTAGATAACATCGTGAAAGGCTTAGCCGAACTGCAACTAGAGTTTGGCGGAATTGTTAACGGACTATCAGAGAAATTATCTAAAGAAACTTCTAAGTTAGACGAACTCAAGCGTGCTATCGAAGTAGAGACTCAAAATTTACAAGAATTACAACAAATTAGAATTGTTGCTGATACTCTGTACATTTTAAATCAAGAGCATCAAGAAAAATTAAAATTAATTGAGCAAGGCGCAACAACTCAGCAGGAAAACTTAGAAAAAGAAATAACGCAAACACGAAAAATTGGGCAGCAAGAGCAAGTAGAGTTTGAAACAAACCTACAATATCAAAATGAATTGTTAGTTAAAGAACGACAGCGAGAAGTAGAAGAGTATCAATATCGACTCGCACAGACACAAAAAATTAACGCTGATACTTACCAACTGAAAAAGCGTACACTTGAAAGAGAAATAGAAGAAGCAACGCAAGCTAAAGAAAAAGATTGGGCAGAACGGGAAAAATTTTGACCGAACAACAGTCATTGCTGGGAGAATATACAAAACAAATTGCTGCTTTCCCTACAGAATTAGAAGAAGCAGTTAAAAAAGCTAGAGAAGAAGCGATTAAAGATGTCAACCAGGATGCAAAAGTTAAAGCCGATCTATTTGAGAAAGAATGGCAAGCAGCAAAACAGAGTTACGAATTACAAGTGCAGTCTTTAGAGCAAGTTATTACTAGACAAATAGAGCAAATTGAAAACTTAACAGCGCAAATGCAAGCCGCACAGCAACAAGCTCAAGAATTAGCATTGAGAGCCTTTCAAAATGGAACTAGAGGTTAGGGGAAGAATGAAGATATAAGGGAGACAAGTCAGGAATCCTCTTTCTTCCCCTGCTCCCTGTTCGCTGATAACTAAAAACAGAAAAGGAGATTATTTATGGTAGTAAGAAAACTAAGTGAAAAGAGTACGAAAGCTGAGATCCTAGCGGCTTATGAGGAAATGTCGAAAGAAAAAACCATTCTGAAATCTCAACTCGATAAATTAGCTAAGGAAACTCTCGTAGTTCAAGCAAAACCAATATCCGAGCCAAAACTAGATATGAATCAATCTGCAACCGTGCAACAAAGAATGAATTCTATTATTGATAACTTAGGCAAAATTCAGCTAGGAGTTGGTAGTGCTGTCAGCGAATTATCAGAGCAGCTTACTACAGAAGCTTCCAAATTACAAGAGATTCGTCGTAATGTGGCAACTGAGACAGAACAATTACAAATTCTACATAGTCTAAAAAAGATCGATGACACAACTTTAGATAGCTTGATTAAGAGCTATGAAGACAATTCAAAAACTTTTAGCGAGGAGTTTAGTCAGAGACGAGAAACTTTAGAGCAGGAAGTAGAAACAAAAGTTAAGGCATGGAATAAAGAGCAAGAAGAATATAAAGTCAAGATTAAAGAACGAAATGAAGCTCAAGCAAAAACTCGTCAAAGAGAGACTGCGGAGTATAAATATAATTTAGAATTGCAGCGTAAATTAGCGGTAGAAGAATACGAACAAACTCAAAAAAATATTTATCGAGAATTAGAGGAGTTTCAGCAAACCCAAGAGAAACAATGGACGGAAAGAGAAAAAGCGATCGCGGAACGCGAAAAGCAGTTTGCAGAAGCAAAAGCTAAAGTGGAAGTCTTTCCTAAAGAAAAAGAAGCGGCACTGAAAAAGGCAACAGAAGAAGGAAAAGGCATCGCTCACTATCAGGCAAAGATTAAATCGGATTTATATGCTAAAGAAGTCGAAGGACAAAAGCGATTTTACGAACAGCGCGTCCACTCTTTAGAACAAACTATTCAAAATCAAGAAGCGCGGATTCAAAGCCTTGCTAAACAATTAGAGGCAACTTCCAAACAAGTACAAGACTTAGCTGTGAAAGCTATTGAAGGGGCAGCGAATGTAAATTCTTATCAAACGGTTAAAGAAATTGCTTTGGAGCAAGCTAAGAACGCCCAGAAAAACAAGTAAGTGCATTCTTCTACAGCTCAAGATGATTGCTCAAGTGTAAGCAACAAGTGTAAGCAACAAGCTATTATTTTAGTAAGATCGGCGCGATCGGCTACAGGTAGTGGGACATACCAGCCTAGCCTGCATGGAAGTGGAAACGACAAATGCAAGATCGACAATTTAGAGAAACTGACGAGATCTACGAAAGCTTAATGGCGCTCAGCAACCAAGCTTTAACGAGCAATCATTATGAAGCTGCTTACCATATGCTAACAGCCGCCATGCACTATGCGAGCGATCTAGGCGACGAACAGTATCTTGCAAGAGTGGAGCAGGAGGCGAAAGCGCAACGCAACTGGATTGACTCCCATACGCCGGAACACCGACTGTCCACGCAGTCAGTCAACAAGCATCATGGGAAGAACTTGTATGACATGTTGGCATGACAGGCAACAGCACAGATCGCGATCGCCAAACAAAAAAATCGAATTAATAGTCATCGGCGTTATCCTTGGCTAGGAGAGCAGTCAGGAAAATTGTTTCCAAAAGAAAAGCAAACAGAATAATTTGACTTGCTGCTTTTGGATTCGATCCTTTCTTTACAAGGAATTTGACTGGTGAGATTACTGGTTCTGGAAAAATAGCAGACTGTCTCATGCCAGTTGATGAAAAAACTATTAAATATTGACACTCGATGGTGAATCGAGGGCAGAAATCGTATTTGGTGTAAACAACATTACAAATCTCTACAATCTGAATCGGTAAGCTGTTGAAAACCCTCCGATTGCTCAACAACCGCCATCTCCTGGCGGTTTTTTATTTTCGATCGCGCGATCGCCTTGTAGAGACGTTACGTGTAACGTCTCTACACTGAAGAACGGCGACGGCGACAGCGTTCGGAACAATATTTCACATCATCCCAACAGTCTGCCCATTTTTTCCGCCAGGTGAAGGGGCGTTGACACACTGGACAAATTTTTGTTGGTAGGTCAGATTTAGATCGAGTGCGTGCCATATACAGTTGTTGAGAGAGTAACTAAATTTTACGGAATTGTGAATGAGTCTACTTCCCCCTCTTACAGTAAAAATGGGCTTGCAGCCCCCGCCTACCCCTTGGCAGCGGTAAGAATCGTGCTGGTGGAACCAGCAGGTTCGCTGAATGTGGGAGCGATCGCCCGGGTGATGAAAAATATGGGTTTGCAGCAATTGGTGTTAGTCAATCCCCAGTGCGATCCGCTGTCGCTGGAAGCACAACAAATGGCAGTCCATGCATTCGATCTCTTGCAAGCCGCCCAAGTTGTCGAAACGCTACCAGCAGCCTTGCAGGGGTGTACGAGGGCGATCGCTACGACTGCTCGTCCTCGCACCTTAGACATCCAATTAGAGCAGCCGCAAGAGGCTTTACCTTGGTTAATTTCAACCTCAGAACAAGCAACAGCCTTGATCTTTGGTCCCGAGTCGCGAGGATTGAGTAATGAGGAAATGTACTACGCTCAGCGCTTTATCCGCATTCCCTCCAACCCTGCCTATCCTTCATTGAATTTAGCTCAAGCTGTGGCGATTTGCTGTTACGAACTGGCGAAATACAGCCAACTAGGAGTCAACGATGAAAAGAGCGCGATCGCGGTTGACTACGCCTCTGTAGAAGCTTTAGAAGGGTTTTACCAACAACTTGAAGCGCTACTACTCAAAATTGGCTATCTTTACCCCCATACTGCTACTAGCCGCATGGAAAAATTTCGTCAACTATTTAACCGCACTCAGTTAGAAAATACTGAAGTATCAATGTTGCGGGGGATATTAACTCAGATGGAGTGGGCTATGAAGAATTCGGAAGCGCGGAAGTCGGAATTCGGAAGCGATCGGTGATAGCGATCGCTTATTAGTGCTTTTCTAGGCTATATTTCATCTGAAGATTTATCGCCATTACAAATTGGTTGAGATAAACTTTGACCCAATACTACTTGCTTTTACAACTCATGCAAGCAGTGTTAGGTTATTGTTCAAGTCCAGTTCGCCCTTGTTGTCTTCTGTAAGTCAATGGTATTAGAAAGCGGGTCGTCAAATTCAGGTAAGCGGTCAAACGCTGGGCATAAAAAAGGTCTAAGTAGTTCGCAGCAGCGCGAACAGGCTAAGATGCGCAATCCACGTGGGCGTTTCTCACCACAAGACGCTCGTATAGTCTCTGGGGAATCTAGAAACAGCGATAGGAAAAACCGTAGCCAAACAGTGACTTCTTCTGGAGATAATGGTAGCAGAAGAGTTACTGGCGAGACACTGCCAACACCAACTAGAAAACAGAGTAAGCAAAGACAACACCCGCAGCGTCACAATAAATTGATTGTATACGCCTTGCGGTTGTTAATTCTGGGAATTGGCATCAGCGCGATCGCGGGTACGGTGCTATCGGCTTTAGACCCTACCACACGCATCACCTCTGAAGAAATACCAATTACGGCGATGGAAGTTATGCCGCAGCTACAAGCCAGAGAAACTATTGCCCATGCTGCACCACTTCAGCCAACCCAAGAAATTACAGCACTAAAAACGCTGATGCAACAATTGGCAGCGAACAACACTCAGTTGTTTCCTGGCATGTTTTTTATCGATACCGAGACAGGCACTTATCTAAATTGGAATGGAGATACAACTTTTGCGGCTGCAAGTACGATCAAATTTCCCATCTTGGTTGCTTTTTTTCAAGATGTAGACGCGGGCAAGATTCGATTAGACGAAAAGTTAACTTTAAAAAAAGAATTAGTTGGTGGTGGTGCGGGAGGCTTTCAATACAAGCCGTTGGGTAGTCAGTTTACTGCCTTAGAAACGGCAACTCAAATGATTATTGTCAGCGATAACACGGCAACTAATTTACTCATAGAGCGTTTGGGTGGCATTGCAGCTTTGAATCAGCGGTTCAAAAACTGGGGTTTAACCGTAACAGAATTGCGGAACTTGTTACCAGACCTGGAAGGGACAAACACGACCAGTCCTAAAGATTTAGCTCAATTGATGGTAGCAGTGCAAAAAGGAGATCTAATTTCCGTCAAATCGCGCGATCGCCTACTCAATATTATGCGCCGCACGCAGACAGCTACGCTATTACCAAAAGGATTGGGACCAGGGGCGACAATTGCTCACAAAACTGGAGATATTGGTTCAATGGTAGGGGATGTCGGTTTAGTCGATCTGCTCAGCGGTAAACGCTATGTTGCCGTTGCTATGGTCAAGCGCCCCCACAATAACGTGCAAGCAAAAGAATTGATCCGGCAGGTCTCGCGTGCTGCTTACCAGGAGTTTAGTAAGTGAGCGGTAATTGGTAGTTGGTTGTTAGTGTGTCTTCAATTCCGAATTCCATTCATGTAGTGTAGCGTCAGCATTTATTCCGAATTCCGAATTCTCATCAGTCTGCTGCTAGTTTTTGAGCATTTGCTAACTGAGTTTCTAATTCTGCACGGGGAAATCCTAAATCGATCGCTTGTTGATAGGAATCCCGTGCTTCCCGATATCTTTTTAGTTCTGTTAAAGTATCTCCTCGATTCGCCCAAATAAAAGGATCTTGTGGTTGCCGTTTAATTGCTTGGTCAAAGGCTTCGAGGGCTGGCTGATGGCGTGCTATTTCTGTTAACGCGATACCTTTTCCTAGCCAAGCGGGATGAAAGTTATCTCTGAGTTGTATGGCTTGGTCAAAAGATTCGATCGCTTCTCCTTGGCGCTTTAAATGTTGCGATAGCAGCATCCCACGATTGTACCAAACCTGATAATCTTTAGGACGAATTTTACTTGCTTGATTGTATGCTATTAGCGCATCTAAATAATTGTTTTCTCCTAATAAAACTAGCGTATTAGCTTTGCCCATTAAGGCTTCATAGAAATTGACATCGATATCTATTGCTTTTTGATAAGAATCAAGCGCTTCTTGAGGACGATTTAATTTTAGTAAAACAGTTCCTCTGTCAGTCCAACTAATTATATCTCTCGGTTTTCTCGCCAGAAGATCGTCATAGGATGACAACGCTTCTTCAAAATACGGTCTGGCAGATTGCCCTCCTTTCATCTGTTCGACTGTCAAACCTATTTGCTGCCAAATACTTGGATCGCTAGGTCTAAGTTGCTTAACTTTTTCAAAAGATTCTGAAGCTTGCTGAGATTGATTTAAGCCTAGATGGACTAAACCTTTTCCACTCCAAGCTTCCACATTATTTGGATTAATTTTTAAGACTTTTGTATAAATGTCTAATGCTCGTTTATATGCATCTCCGCCTAGCTTATATAAGACTTTGCCTTTATTAACTAGGATTTTTGGGTCGTTCGAAAGCAGCAACGGTCAAAGTGCAGATTGTTGAAGGTGGACTGGAAGACATTCGCGTCACGGGGACGCGGCGACTGAATCCCAAGTATGTTCGCAGTCGATTAGCGATCGCAACTACTAAACCTTTGAACCGATTCAAACTGTTGGAAGCACTGCAACTATTGCAGCTCAACCCCCTGATTCAAAATCTGTCAGCGGAATTGTCGGCTGGTTCGCGTCCAGAAACAAGCTTGTTGGAAGTTAGGGTGACAGAAGCAGATTCTTTGCGGACGGAATTATTTGCCGATAACGGTCGCGTTCCCAGTGTGGGTAGTTTTCGGCGGGGAATCGATTTCAGGCAAGCTAACTTATTTGGGATTGGAGATGGCTTGAATTTGAAATACACCAACACTGAGGGTAGTAATGCTTTCGACCTGAGTTATACAGTACCCTTTAATCCTCGAAATGGGACGTTTACCCTAGCGAGTGGGTTTATCGATACCAATGTTGTCGAGCCGCCTTTCGACCGGATTGATATTACGGGAGACTCGTTTTACTTGGAACTGAGTTCTCGCCAACCGATTATTCAAACGCCAACGCGAGAGCTAGCATTAGGTTTAACTTTATCTCGCCAGCAGAGTCAGACCAAAATTGGTGGGGAAGAGATTCCGATTTCGCCTGGAGCCGATGAGGATGGGGAAACCAAGGTATCTGCAATTCGGTTTTTTCAGGAATATACCCAACGCAGCCCTCAACAAGTTTTTGCCCTACGTTCTCAGTTCAGTTTAGGGGTGGGGCTGTTTGATGCAACGATTAACAGCGATCCGCCCGATAGTCGATTTTTCTCTTGGCGAGGACAAGGGCAGTACGTGCGACAGTTAGCACCAGATATGTTGTTTGTCTTGCGTTCCGACCTACAATTTGCTTCTGAAACCCTCGTACCGTTGGAACAGATTGGCATTGGTGGTTTTCAGAGCGTTCGAGGCTATCGGCAAGACCAGTTGTTGACTGATAATGGCTGGTTTACTTCGGCAGAAGTGAGATTGCCAGTGCTACGAGCAAAAGATATTGAAGGAGTTTTGCAGGTTGTTCCTTTTGTTGATTTTGGTTTGGGTTGGAATGGTTCTGACAATCCCGATCCCGATCCTAATAGTTTGGTGGGTGTTGGTTTGGGTTTGCAATGGCAAATGGGCGATCGCTTGAATGCTCGTTTGGATTATGGTATTCCGCTGACGGATGTTGATTCGCGAAATCGCACTTGGCAAGACAATGGTTGGTATTTCTCGGTAAATTACAGTCCTTTTTAATTATGAAATTAGTGTGGCGATCGCTCTTTTTCTATTCGTTTTTGATTGCGAGTTTGGTTAGTTTATTTCCGCTGGCTAGCGTCAAAGCCCAGATCGAACCGGATAATACTTTAGGAACGGAAAACTCTCAAGTAGTGCCTGATATCGTTGATGGAGTCGATTTGATTAATGGTGGTGCGACTCGCGGCTCCAATCTTTTTCACAGTTTTCGCGAGTTTAATATAGATGAGGGAAGAGGAGCTTATTTTGCTAATCCTGATGGTATTGCCAACATTTTCAGTCGCGTTACAGGGGCAAATCCCTCAAATATTTTGGGTAGGTTGGGAGTATTAGGTAATGCCAATTTATTTTTGATTAATCCCAATGGAATTTTCTTCGGACGCAATGCCAGTTTGGATTTAAGGGGATCGTTTTTTGCGAGTACGGCAGATAGTTTAGTATTTGACAATAATTTTGAATTTAGTGCTAGCGATCGGGCTGCGCCACCGTTGTTGACTGTAAATATTCCCACTGGGCTACGATTTCGAGATAATCCTGGGAGTATTAACGTAACGCGGGATGTTAATACTAATCTAGTTGGACTTCAGGTAGTCCCAGGAAGAACTCTAGCACTGATAGGCGGTGACGTTACCCTTGATAGCGGATTTCTAGCAGCACCAGGAGGACGAATTGAGTTAGGGGGACTCTCAGCAACAGGAACGGTTGGAATAAATAATGACAGTAGCTTGAGTTTTCCCAATAGTGTAGCGCGAGGAGATGTATCGCTGACTAATAATGCTTTTGTCAGTGTCAATGGTGTTGGGGAAGGTAGTATCGCAGTTAATGCCCGCAACCTAGATATATTTTCAGGAAGTGGCTTATTCGCTGGAATCCTGCCAAATTAAGGGGCAATTAGCGCTCAAGCAGGGGATATTACAATTAATGCAACCAATAGAGTAAGAATTGCTGGAGAAGCCAATTCACCTTCACCTAGTACGATTCTCAACTCGGTAGGTGGGCAACTAGTAGGAGATACAGCAATCGGAAATGCAGGCAATGTCATCATCACCACAGAAATCCTTGAAGGAAGAGGCAATTTTGCGATTGGCTCCTCTACGTTTGGACAAGGAAATGCTGGTAAGGTGGTTATTACAGCCAGCGATCGCGTTTCTCTAGAAGGTTTAGCAGGACTTGGTAGGGGAATTGCTAGTGCTGTAGGACAATCTGCTAGAGGCAGTGCCAATGACATTATTATCGATACGCGCTCTCTTTCGTTATCTAACTCTGCTTTAATCACTACTTCCACTCTAGGACAAGGGAATGCCGGAAATATTCAAATCAAAGCAACTGATTCCATTTCCGTAAGTAGTAACTCAAATTTGCAGGCTATTACTTATACATCAGGAGATTCAGGTAATATCAGTATTGAAGCTGCTAATGCCGATGTCTCTTTTGATGGGCAAGGAAGTTTCGCCAGTACTTCTGTAGGCAGAGGCAACATACAAGGAGTTGAGTTTGTAGGAACTGGTCAGGGTGGTGATATTACTCTCAATGCTCGTAACCTCTTCGTGAGTGATGGCGCTAGTGTAATAACCAATACATTTGGACGAGGAAATGCAGGAAATGTGACGATTTCTGCTGGTAATCTAGTCTCTCTCGACCACAGTTTTGTTAGAAGCAATGTAGAAGTTGGAGGACAGGGTAATGGTGGAGACATCACGATTTTTACTGGGTCACTTACGGCGATTGGTGGCGGATCGATAAGTGCTAGCACCTTTGGACAGGGAAATGCAGGAAACATTAAGATTACTGCTCGCGACACCGTTTCCTTCGATGGTACGGATAGAACAGGTAATTTTCCCAGTGCTGCCTTCAGTACTGTAGAAGCAGGAGGTGTAGGCAAAGGCGGGGATATTAACATTGCCGCTAGGTCACTCTCGTTGACAAATGGCGGTTCGCTCAACACCTTCATTCGTGATGCCTCTCGCACACAGCCTGGTGGTAACGGCAACGCAGGAAATGTCAAGCTCGATATTCGAGATACTGTGACGATTGCTGGAATCAGCAACAGTGGTATCGGTAGCGGCATTTTCAGTACTGTAGAAAACGGAGCGCAGGGCAACGGTGGCAGCATTGAATTTATCGCTGGCTTGCTCACAGTGACTGATGGCGGGCAAATCAATGCTAGTACCCGTGGACGAGGAAATGCAGGAAGTATCAGACTCACTGCTGATTCTCTATCTTTGATAAATGGTGGTCAACTCAATACCAATAGCAATGTAGAGAACTATCAAGCAGGCAACATAAAATTAACTATTGCTAAAGATATCCGATTGGATAACCAAGCATTAATTGCTGCTGATACTCAAGGTGGTCAAGGTAATATCGAGCTGGAATCGCGCGATCTAATCTTACGCCGCCAAAGTAACATCACGACCAATGCCCAAGGTGATGTTACTGGAGGAAATATCACGATTAATACTGGAAATCTCGTTGCTTTGCCCAGAGAAGATAGTAACATCACTGCTAATGCTGAAGAAAGCTTTGGTGGCAGAGTAAGTATTGCTGCTGATGGTATTTTTGGCATTAGGTTTCGAGAACAACCAACTCCAGAGAGCGATATTACTGCTTCTTCCACACTAGGAACGGATTTCAGCGGTACTGTCGATCTCAATACTCCAGATGTAGATCCTAGTCGCGGGTTGATTGAATTGCCGGAAAATGTAGTCGATCCTTCGACACAAATTGCTCAGAACCCCTGCCAGCGCGGTGTAGGAAGTGAATTTACCGTGACAGGACGGGGAGGATTGCCACCTAGTCCCAACCAAACCCTCAGCAGCGATAACGTGCGAGTTGGTATAGTTTCACCTGTTCCTAGTAAAGCTAATACTGCGACAACAAATATTAACTTACCATCCGTAAATTCTAATACTCAAGAAATCGTACCTGCTCAAGGATGGGTGTTCAACAACAAAGGTGAGGTGATGCTCACAACTTACGATCCTACGAATAAAGGCGTTGAGCGTTCTAGGCAAAATCCTGCTACTTGTACGGCAAGATGATTTAAAAAGTTGAAAGTCAAAAGTCAAAATTTGGGAATTTTTCAAATTAAATATGGACAAGAAAAAGAGCTGGGCGATCGGAAATTGTAGCTATGCGGGCAAAACCCACCTGCGCGGGTTATTTAAAATTCTATTTATGCGATGTACGATTTTTTTCTTAGCCACGCCACTTTGCTCAAGTCGGGAAACCCGCCCATGCAAGTGGCTCCCCTTTTTAAGGGGGTTGGGGGATCGCAGAACTACGCTACTCATGAAGAGATCCCCCCTAGCCTCCCTTTTTAAGGGAGGAAAAAGTGAAAGTTGCACATTGCGTCTAGTTTTTTTCTTAGTCCGCGCAGGCGGACTTGGTTTGTGTAGACGCGAATTTGATTCGCCCCGATTGTTTGCCAGTCTTCGCAGATCCCCCCAACCCCCCTTAAAAAGGGGGGCTATTAGATTGAAGTTATTTCTGGTAGTGTTACTATTTTTTTTGTCGGCAACAGTTACACCTGTTATTGCTTCAAATTTATCGAATTCTGTTATCCAAGCTCAACAAACTACTACGCAACTTACTAATAATGCAGCCAAATTATATCAGAGTGAAAGATATCAAGAAGCAGTAGATGCATGGAAGCAAGCTATCAGTGCATTTGTAGCTCAAAAAGATAGCTTAAATCAGGCAATGGCGCTGAGCAATCTATCTTTAGCTCACCAAAAATTAGGACAATGGGAACTAGCAAAAAAAGCGATCGCTAACAGTTTAGCTCTCTTAAAAAATCAATCTCAAAGTAAAGAAGAACAAAAAAATCTGGCTCAAACTTTAGACATTCACGGAAATTTGCAAAGGGAGATGGGGCAAGCAACAGATGCTTTGTCAACTTGGCAAGCTGCAACGAAAATTTACGAGCAAATTGAATCAAGTCTAGCAGCTCAAAGCAAAATTAACCAAGCTCAAGCGATGCAAGATTTAGGACTTTATTCCCGTGCTTGCAAGACTTTATTAGAAGTAGTAAATGTGAATATAAAAGCTGATAATTGTCAAGACATAAGTTTGATATCTTCAGAAGAATTAACAAATAAACTACAAGCCGTAGCGACAAAAACACCGACTCTAACTCAAATAGTCGGATTGCGAAGTTTAGGCGAATTACTTCGCTCGATCGCCCAGCCAGAGCGATCGCTAATATTTTTAGAAACGAGTTTAGAACTAGCGCAAAAATTGAATTCTTCCGCAGAAGTAGCTGCAACTCATCTCAGCATTGGTAATACAGCACAAACTTTATCAGAAACAGAAAGAGTTCGCCGCAAACGCGAGAGCAACCAAGAAAAAGCATTAACTGCTTACGATGAAGTCATCAGGCTAACTTCCTCGTCAACCCTGCGTCAGCAAGCACAGCTAAATCAATTGACTTTATTGTTAAAACTTCAGGACTTCGATCGCGCTGCTCAATTATGGCGATCGCTCTTTCCCCAACTAACTACTTTAACCCCCAGTCATACAGGTGTTTATCAACAGCTGAATTTTGCCCAAAGTTTAATTAAGTTAGCCTTTGTAGGGGCGGGTTTATCAGATATGTCTGGAAACAAACCAATAATCCAGCTAAACCTGCCCATCCAAAAGTCAGGAAATGCAAAAATACAACTACCAACATTTGAGCAAATCGAGCAACTTTTAATCCAAGCAACCGCACAAGCTACAACTTTAGGAGATAAACGCGCTCAAGCCTACGCTTTGGGGTATCGAGGTGAATTGCACGAACTGGCAGGAAAACAGAATTTATCACTAGCCGAGCAGTATACTCGACAAGCCCTCAGTATCGCCACCAATTTTGAAACCCCAGATATTGCCTACCAAATGTTTTGGCAATTAGGACGCATCCATAGAGCAAATGGCAATATTCCAGAGGCGATCGCGGCTTATACTAAAGCCTACGATGCCTTGCAATCAATACGTAGCGATCTCGTCGCCATTAACCCAGAAGTCCAGTTTTCGTTTCGCGAGAGCGTCGAACCAGTCTATCGTCAGTTGGTAGAACTCGATTTAGAATATGCCTCTAGCTTAGAAAAAACGGGCAAGCCAAAGGATGGCACGAAATATCTTACCCAAGCACGAAATGCGATCGAATCTCTACAACTGGCAGAACTTAACAATTTTTTCCGCGAAGCCTGTGTCGAAGCAAATCCCCAACAGATCGATCGTATCGATCCCAAAGCAGCAGTAATTTATCCGATTATTTTCCCAGATCGGCTAGAAGTACTGCTGAGCTTACCCAATCGAGATCCCAGCCTGCATACGCAAAAAATTCCGCCTGCACAGCTAGCCAACACCATAGAAAGCGTACAGCAATCGCTGATCGAGCCTCAGAGCGTCGTACAGGAATTTTTACCCCAATACCAACAACTGTACGATTGGCTGATTCAACCCCTAGAAACAGAGTTAGCCAAATCTCAGGTTAAAACCTTAGTTTTCGTCCTCGACGGAGATTTGCGAAACATCCCAATGGCTATTTTGCGCGATCGCCGCAGCAATAAATATCTCATTGAAAAATATGCCTTGGGCTTAACTCCAGGCTTACAACTACTCGATCCCAAACCGATTGCAGATGTCGAGCCGAAAGCTTTAGCAGCAGGAATTAGCAAAATTCGTCCTAACTTTGCTCCTCACCAAGGTTTTGAACCACTGAACAACGTGCAAGTAGAACTTGCCCAGATTCAAAAACTAGGGTTAGCAGCCCAGGAATTTCTCAACGAACAATTTACCAGTAACCAAATTAAGCAGGCAATTAGCGATTTTCGGTTTCCCATAGTCCACCTGGCGACTCACGCCCAGTTTAGTTCTGTAGCTGACGATACTTTTATCCTTGCCTGGGATCACCGAATTAACGTCAAACAGCTAGGTAATTTACTGCAAGATAATCCAATAGGACGCGAACCGATTGAATTATTAGTGCTAAGTGCCTGCGAAACAGCCAGCGGGGATAAAAGAGCGACTTTGGGACTCGCAGGAGTTGCAGTAAGAGCAGGGGCAAGGAGTACGCTAGCAACGCTGTGGGCGGTACAGGATGAAAGCACTGCTAAGTTTATGGGCGAATTTTATCGCCAGATCGAACAAACCAGGAAGACAAAAATCGGTAGTCGCGCCGAAGCAATGCGTCAGGCGCAACTATCGCTGCTGCAAGACAAGCGGTACAGCCATCCTCACTTTTGGAGTCCGTTTGTTTTAGTCGGTAATTGGCAGTAGATAAAATACACGTAGGGGCGCACAGCTGTGCGCCCCTACGAATTGCGTCCCCTCCGAATTGCGCCCCTACAAGTGTATTACCTAAAAATCAGGTGGTAGCAGGACCCGATCGACCTCAATAATCACGCCATTTTGAGTGACAATCGAGGGGTGCTTGCCATTAGCATCGTTGAGCTTCACCGTTCCATCAGAAGCGATCGCAATTTTGACAGCATTGCCTTCAACTGTGGCGATCGCACCACTATCGACGCGATCGGGGGTAACATGACCTGAGACGACGTGATATTGCAGTACTTTCTTCCGATTTTCTGGCTGGCTATAACGCCGAAAGATGTCTTTAGGCAAGGCATTAAAAGCATCATCAGTAGGAGCAAAAATCGTGAATGGTCCCGATTGCTTTAAAGTATCCAGTAAACCAGCTTCTTTTAGCTCATCAACGAGATTGGCAAATTTAGCTTCTTTGGACAGAGTATCGGCAATACTGCTCTTAAAACTGCGATAGGGATAGCTACTATAAGCAGAAGGTTGAAATAGCGCGTAACGAGGATAAAATCTGGCAGCCACAGGAGCAGCAACTAGGGCAAAAACTCCAGCAACTCCCGCCAAACCAGCTAATTTCCACCAAATTCTCATCGAGAAATTAGACTTTTGAATATTCATAGATTAGTCTTGTAGTCAAGATTTGTCCTAAAAAATAGATTATCCGAGCGATCGCACCACCATCTACCTATACAGTTGCTAGCAGTTGGATTCGCAAAACTTCCTGCATAAATCAACGATTTTGTAGGTATATCTAGCATTTACCAAAATTGTTACGGCAGGCGATCGCTATTTTGAGAGAATGAAGGTCGTAAACTGCTGGCACAAGGCACAAATTATCAACAGCGCGAATGTCATGCGCAAACGTTGTAAAGCCTCTCTAGATTCTTTGCAGCGTTTTATCCGGTTTCTGACTTCTGTACGGGCGGGTTTGACTAATAACATACTCGTCTAGCTACAGTCAGCACAAATCAACCTGCCCCTACGACTCCTGATTTTTGACTTTTGACTTCGCCATGACTATCACTATTTCTCTCAAGGCTGACAACTTCAACAGCTTAGATGTATTGCCAGCTGCCAAGACGATCGAAAATATATCGCAAGAAAAATCGGCGATCGCCACTTACGAGCAGCAACTTCGCTTCGAGATCGATTATCCTCGTCCCTCAGACGATCCACGGGAACTGTCTGAAATTCCCGAAGTACGGATGTGGTTTATTCGCCTTGACAGTCGCTATCCCTGGCTACCTTTTCTCTTAGATTGGAAAGCAGGCGAACTGTCCCGCTACACTGCTATGCTGGTTCCCCATCAGTTCCATCGCCAAGAAGGAATTCAATTCAATCCCGAAGCCCTAGAAATTTTCCTCATGCAAAAAGTATTTGTTCTGCATGACTGGCTACAACAAATGGGGATCCCCAGCACGGCACGGTTGAAATCTATGGGTCAAATGCTAGGCTACGACTTAGACGATGACTTGTTTGGAATGTTATGAATAGTCATTTGTCATTTGTCATTGGTTATTTGTAAGGAGTCAGACGTTGTAGGGGCAGGTTTACCAAAAAACTCCGTGCTAAACAGAGAGTATAATTGAACCCGCCCGTACAGGAGTCAGGAAATTTTGAATTGCGACTTGCCACTTGTCTCCCTTGTCCCCCTTCGCCCCCTAATCCCCACTCCCTTCGGTCGCGGGGAAGAGCGAGTTCTCCCTTGTCTCTCTTGTCCCCCTTGTCTCCCTGCTCCCTGCCTAAATCAGCCGCCCCAAACTCGTTCTAAAACAGTTTGCGGTGCGATGTCTGAGAGTTTGCCTGTAGGAGATTTGATGGCGATACAGCGATCGCTCGGTGGGATTAACTTCTTGGGATCTGTAGCTCCAAACAACGCAATCGTATAGGTTTGCACTGCTACTGCTAGATGCATGGGCGCGCTGTCAGTACATAGCAATAAATTGGCAGCAGCAACGATCGCTGCTGTTTTCCCAATATCTGGGGGATTTGTCACCTTCAGATCGGGAAATGCTTCCTGTAGCGATCGCACCAACTGCTCGTCCTCTGCTGTTTGCACTAGGATCGCAATTGGTAGATCCGGCTGACGCTGTTGCAAATTTTGAATCACTTGTCGCCAACTTTGGACGGGGTAGGTTTGGATGCTGGTTTTCGCAGCCGCAAGTTGGCTAGAGCCGCCGTGAATTAATATGTAACCGCTATCTTTGATTCCCAGTCGTTGCTGCTCTTTGTCTGCCCATTCTAGGTCTGATTTGGGGACGTTAATCGTTAAATCGGGACAGGGGGTAGAAATCCCCAATCCTTTGAGCAGATCGTGATACATTGCCGCGACATACTGCTCGGTTTTGAGGGGGACGGAGTTCGTCAGAAACAGATTTCCTCCCCCCTGGTAGCTGACTCGCACTGCAACGCCACTCAGCCAGAGCGCCATGCCTACAAAAGGGCGCTTTCCGGCACAAATCGCGATATCGTATTCGCGATCGCGGATATTACCGATTAGATCGACCCATTCGGTCAAACTGTTACGGTCTTTAAAGTCGAACTTTAGCACGTTGGACACGGACTTACAGATTCGGTACGCTCCCAAAGAGCCAGGCTCTGCCACCACATCGATTTCAGCGTCGGGATAATTTCGCTTCAGATCGTCCAGGGTGGGAAAGAATAGAATTTGGTCGCCAATCCCGCCAGGGACTAGGGCTACTATTCGCATATTTACTGTTCTACGCTTACTCGCTCCTATTTTAGGGGAACATATACTTATGCGAAACGATAAAAGCGTACATTTTTTCAGTTCACAGGAAATAGGGAACAAGGGACAGGAAACAGGCAACAGGAAATAGCAAGCTCTTTTCACGCATCACGACGCGGCTTCATTGCGGAGGAAACCTCCGCTTCCGCCCGCTTCACCACGCACCACTCACCACTTTCTTAAGAAACTGTGTATTTATTAATTCCAGCCGCCGGAATGGGACGAAGAATGGGCAGCGATCGCAATAAGCTGCTGTTGACGCTGCGATCGCAACCTCTAATCGCTTGGACGCTACGCGCAGCCGAAGCATCTCATGAAATTAGTTGGATCGGCATTATCTCTCAACCCGCCGATTGGGTAGATTTGAAGGAGATCCTGGGGGGTTTATCCCTGAATAAACCTGTGGAATTCATTCAAGGGGGAACCACCCGCCAAGAGTCTGTTTACAATGGCTTACAGGCTTTGCCAGCAGACGCTAAACAAGTCCTCATCCACGATGGTGCAAGATGTCTCGCTACACCAGAATTATTCGATCGCTGCGCGGTAGGAATTCGGAATTCCGAATTCCGAATTCCGAATTCAAAATTTTCTGACTCCCGACTCTCGACTCCCGACTCCCCCATCCAAGGCTTAATTGCCGCAATCCCAGTCAAAGACACGATTAAAGTCGTCGATGATGCTGGATTCATTCAAGATACACCAGACCGCAGCCAGCTTTGGGCGGCGCAAACTCCACAGGCTTTTGACGTGCAATTATTGAAGCAGTGTCACGCAAAAGGTCTGGAGCAAGGTTGGGAAGTTACAGACGATGCAGCTTTGTTTGAAAAGTGTGGCTTACCCGTACACATTGTTGAGGGCGAAGAGACAAATTTAAAATTGACGACACCAATGGATTTGGCGATCGCAGAGTTTATATTACAGCAAAGATTAGAAATTGGTAATAGATAATTGTTTACTAGTGTAGAGGCATTACATGTAACGTCTCTACTGAGATAAATGACTTACAAAACTGTTAAATATGTATCCTTTCCCTCAACAGGTAAAACTCGCAATCTTTGATTTTGTAAATCCGGTTCTAAGCCCAAGTCTTCTAAAGGCAGCAAACCTAACAAAGGATCTGCACCAGATGGTAATTCCATGCAATTGTACGTACCTTCTCTACCTTCAACAGTGAGGTTAATTTCTCTAAAAATACGCAGTTTTTGCACTCCCGTAGCAATTTTTACGTCTACTTCTCCCTGAAGCACTAAACCCAAATCGTTGATAATATTCGCAGGTAGGCAGAGTCTAGTTGCGCCCATATCGACCAAAACATCTTTTAACGTTACCGAACGGACTTGTTCGAGGGGAACAAATCCTCTTTCAGCTAAGATTTGATCGATCCGATTAGTGACGGTAATTGTAGTTGTAACTTTGCCCATTCTGTCATCAGTAGCGGTTGCTGCCATATTCACCTCTCTTAGAATACGCGATCGCTACACTTTAGTAGACTTTGCTACCAACCCCAATTGCAACCCCGATGGATAGCTACCTTCTTCCTTGATCCGCTTGATTTCTACTTCGGAAATCCGTAGGTTAAGTTTAGGTGCGATCGCTTTGATAATATCGCCTCGATCTATCGTTCCCGCTATAGCTCCAGCTGGAGAAAGTACGGTTAGACGGGGTAGTTGCTGGCTTTCCATCTGGTTGATGACTTCAACTAAAGATGTCGATTCCTCAACGTGGGGGATTTCAGTGAGGGGATGAGCGATGCTGTGTAAAGTTTGCGTTTCCCACTGACTGCGTTCGACAAGGCGCAAATCGTCAATCGATACCATTCCACGATACCGCCCATCGGATGCGGCAAAATAAGTTTGTGGGGCGGATGTTTCGAGCAGATAAAGGTCGGCAAAAGCCCGCAAGCTCATATCGGCATCTACGACGCGAAAATCGCGGGACATAGCATCGGTAGCGTGCAGTTGCAGCAAGGCTTCTTGTAGTTTCGTGATGCGCTCGTATGCACTAGCATGGCGAATACCAAACCATCCCAGCAGCACCAACCACAGACCGCTGACTAATTCACCCGTAAAGAATTCTATTGCCGCACCAGTCGCGATCGCCGACCAACCCAAAAATTGTCCAGTTCTTGCCGCCCAACGCACCGCTTGAAAACGATTCCCCGTTACCTTCCACACTGCTGCTTTTAATACCTGTCCTCCATCTAAAGGTAAGCCAGGAATTAAATTAAACAGCGCCAAAATTAAATTCACTCTGGCTAAGTCTGTCACCATGACATTAGCCAAACTCGACGCAGGCAAAACCAAGCCGATCAGAGCAAGAATACCAAACAAACCAATACTCACTAAAGGTCCGGCGATCGCCACTTGTAATGCTTCGCCTGGGGTTTTCGATTCTTCTTCAATCGAAGCAATTCCACCAAAAAGGAATAAAGTAATAGAATTAACCTTAATTCCTTGCGATCGCGCCACTAAGCTATGACCGAGTTCGTGCAGCAAGACCGAACCAAATAACAGCAGTGCGATCGTTAAACCCGCACTTCCAGCTAAGATATTTCCCCAAGGTGAATAACTCAACCCAAAATTGAGGGCAACAAAAGTTAAAATAACAAACCACAAGGGGTCTAAAAATAGTGGAATGCCCCATAAAGCTCCAATTCGCCAACCTGTTTGCATGGGATTTTCCTAAACCAAATTTCTATCCATCTGAACTATAGGTTATGGCTTAAATAAGATTCGATTGCCGGATTGCGATGCGATCTCAAAAATTACAAATCTTACTAGCCCCTATATTTTCTAGGATAAAAGATTTGGCGATCGCACTAGGTTTAATTGAATTCGCGCTAACCGTACAACTGCAATTGTAGAAATACTCAAAGTTATATATACAAAAGCAAAGACGCAAATAATTCTTAGTGCATCTGCGTCTTTGCGCGGGCAATTTGCCTACCTATGCTCGGTGTATTGCTTTTAGTTACGGATAACCGTATTCATCGATCTACTTGATAATGCCCAAGATATTTAAACTCAGCACTAATGGAATGCCGATGACATGCCCTGCACTCATGGCAGCAAGGAAAGAACCAATACTGGGATTATTGAAAATTCCGGCAAATGGTCCTAAAGGAAACTTAGTGCCAACGTGAGGATAGCGAATCGTGCGGGGAATAATCAACAGAAAAACTAAACAAGTAGCAACAATGACTGCCGATCCAGTCCAACTCCACTTGACTGTATCGGGAACAGTTGGTTGAACTTCGGCTGCTGCAAGCAAGAGTGATTCCAACAAAGCTTTAACTCCTAAGATCGATAGGGCTTGGCTACACTCCATCAAAGTGACTTTGCCAAGAAATTTTATCTGTCTTAGGAGTTAATGTCAGTTATCAGTTATCAGTTGTCAGTAGGAGTCAGGAGCCAAAAGTCAGGAGTCAGAAGTTAGAATTTACTGGTTGCTGGTCACTGGTCACTGGTCACTGATAACTGCTCCCGCAAAAATCTAGCTCAACCAACCGAGGTTGGATAGTCCGAGGACGATTCCGGCTCCGACGACGTGACCAAATGCCATTGATGCAACAAATGTACCAACGCTGGGACTGCCCAATACTGGTAAGTTTACGGGTAACTTAGCGCCGACTTGAGGATATTTGATACTGCGGCTAGCGATTAGCAGTATTAATAAGGAGCTAGCACTGATAATCAGTGCTACTTGCGGACTCCAGCTGATAGTGTTGGGAACAGTTGGTTGTGTGGCAGCTAGTAAAATTGTATTAATCAAGGTTTTTTCTCCTACATCGAACTATGGAGCGCAATTTCAGGATTATCAAAATTGCTTTGCCAGGAGATAGTATTTGTTTTAATAGTTAACATTAGCTTTAATTTTCTACACAAACTTGGCTTGTATGCGAATCAAAATTTGCGGCATTACGAAACCAGAACAGGGAAAAGCGATCGCCTCTCTTGGCGCAACTGCTTTAGGGTTTATCTGCGTTCCCAACACGCCTCGCTATGTCAATCCCACCCAAATTCGAGCCGCGATCGCGCAGCTACCAGCTACGGTAGACCGGATCGGTGTTTTTGCCAACACCACCATAAAAGACATTAGCCAAATTGTCGCAGCCACGAAATTGACAGGGGTACAGTTACACGGAGACGAAACACCCGCTTTTTGCCATCAGTTAAGATCCTTGCTGCCCGATGTAGAGATTGTCAAAGCATTGAGAATCAAAAATACAGAAGCACTGGAGCAAGCAGCTAATTACACCACGTATGTAGATGCTCTCCTACTCGATGCATACGATCCTCAGCAGTTAGGTGGTACGGGAAAAACGCTAGATTGGAATGCCTTACAACAATTTCAACCGAGTTGTCCTTGGTTTCTCGCCGCCGGACTCACTCCAGATAATATTCTGGCTGCTTTAACTCAACTTCGTCCTCATGGCATTGACTTATCCAGTGGCGTAGAACGTTCTCCAGGAGATAAAGATTTAGATAAGGTTGCTCGACTATTCGAGCAATTGCGCTTAGCGATCGCTAATTGACGATCGTTTAGATTTCGCTCTCAGCTGTTATTAGTTAATAGCTGATGAGAAGATGATGGGAGTGTTAATAGTTGATGGTTGATAGTTCGGTTCTCCAGTTGACAATTAGCTACTGACAATTAACGTCTTTCACCCCTAACCCTTTCCTACCCCTAGCTTATCTTCATGTCTTGGAACGAACTACTACAACCCGATTTAATCCTAGAAGGATCTGTGCTGAATTTGACCCCAGACATGATTCAGCAATACCAACTCAAAGGCTTGGTATTAGATGTGGATGAAACCCTAGTACCAATTAAAGCCACAACAGCGTCAGCCGCTCTGCAAGCGTGGGTTGCACAAACAAGACAATTTGTCAAGCTATGGTTAGTTAGTAATAACCTTAGCGATACTCGCATTGGTGGTATTGCTAGGTCTTTGGATTTACCTTACATTCTCGGCGCTGTCAAACCCTCTCGACGAAAGCTGAGGCTAGCGGTAGAGGCAATGAACTTACCAGCGGAACAGGTAGCAATGGTAGGCGATCGCCTCTTTACTGATGTGATCGCTGGCAATCGCTTAGGTATGTTCACAATTTTGGTCGAACCGTATGTCGATCCTGGTGAAGCCGTCCGTGCTTACCCCATTCGTGGCTTAGAAGTCTTAGTTTCTCAAGCTCTCGGAGCCTCCCTGATCCCCAAGCACACAAAAATTAACAAAAATCAGTAAATCTTTGGAAAAACAAACATTAAGAAATTATTAAAGAGAGTGGAGCTGAGCAAAATGTCTGAGATTATACTAAAAGTTAATAAGGGGTTGCGCTTATAAAGACCCCAGCCATAAATCATCAGTCATAACCCCATGAAGCGCCAGCCTTCTTCTCTAAGAAGACTGGTGCTTTATGATTGTTTAGTTGTTAGGGAGCAGGGAGCAGGGAGCGCACGAGCAGTGACCAGTGACCAGTGACCAGTGACCAGTTAATTTTGACTTGCGACTTGTCTTGCTCCCTCAGCTCTCTTCTCCCCTAAGCCCTTTAAAGATGTTGCGAACTCAAACCATTGTTGTCAAAATTGGCACTTCTAGTCTGACGCAATCGCAGACAGGTTTACTAGCTCTCTCCACGATCGCGACTTTAGCAGAAACTCTCTCTCATCTCCGTCGTCAGGGGCATCGGGTGATTTTAGTGTCTTCTGGAGCTGTAGGGATCGGTTGCGCTCGATTGGGGCTGACAGAGCGCCCCCGCACGATGGCAATGAAACAGGCAGTAGCGGCTGTCGGACAGGGACGGTTGATGCGCGTATACGACGATTTTTTTACAACTCTGCAACAGCCAATCGCTCAAGTGCTGCTGACCCGTAGCGATGTTGGAGAACGCAGTCGCTATGTCAATGCATACAACACATTTCAAGCCTTGTTGGAAATTGGCGTGATTCCAATTGTGAATGAGAATGACACGGTAGCAGTTCAAGAACTAAAATTTGGCGATAACGATACTCTCTCTGCCCTAGTTGCCAGTTTGGTTGAGGCAGATTGGCTATTTTTACTGACAGATGTAGACCGTCTCTATTCTGCCGATCCGCGATCGTTTCCCGATGCTCAGCCAATTGCGTTGGTAACGCACATGGAACAACTAGCCCAATTACAAGTACAAGTAGGTTCTCCTGGTTCCCAATGGGGAACGGGTGGCATGGTGACGAAGATTGCAGCGGCACGAATTGCTACTGCGGCTGGTGTCCGTACTGTCATTACTGAAGGGCGATTTCCACATAATATTGAAAAAATTATCCAGGGAGAGCCTTTAGGAACTCAGTTCGCGCCTCAACTTCAACCGACTAACGCTCGTAAACGCTGGATTGCTTATGGTTTAATTCCTACGGGTAAGCTTTACTTAGATGATGGTGCGGTTAAGGCAATTTGCCAGCAGGGAAAATCTTTACTAGCGGCTGGCATTACTACCATTGAAGGCGAATTTGACAGTCAAGATGCCGTTCAAATTTGCGATCGCTTTGGCAAAGAAGTTGCTAGAGGTATTGTCAACTATAGCAGTAGCGAACTGCAAAACATTCGCGGGCGACACTCGAGAGAAATTGCCACAATTTTAGGCTATGCTGGTGCAGCAAACGTAATTCACCGCGATAATCTAGTTTTGATTTAATCTGAGGAATTGAAAAAGGCACAAGGAATTTGTTTTCTACCTAAAGCGAATTTGCTCCATACCAAAACACGAACTCAACTCAAAAACTCTTGTTTTGACTTTTGACTTTTAATTTTTGACTTTCTTAGCCGGAATCCTAACTGAAAGATGTATGCCTTTCATAGATGAACTAATATATGTCATTAGTCCATAGATAAAAGTAACAATTCCTAGCATTTCCATGCCTTCTTCTACAGCGGTCAGAGCGTAATAAATCGGGCTATCGCCATACAAGGATCTATAGTATCCGTTACACATTTCTACCAACAATGCTCCGCCAACGTACATGCTTCCAGCTAATAGAAATAAATACTTTATCTTAGAAGGAAGAGAATTAATGAAGCGCAGAAATGCCAGAAAGCAGATAATTGTAAGAATGCTACCAGGTATCGTCCAGGCAAAATAGAAAAAACCGCTCGGATTGAATTTATCCCTGACGATCAGACCAATTCTTTCGTGAATTCCAATTGCCTCATCTATATACAAATAGAAAAAAATAATTGCTAGTGCCGTCCAGTGAGAAGCGTAGGGTTCTCGATTGGCTTTTTTGCTGTACGCGATCGCCCCTAACAGTAAAGCACAAAATAGCAAGAGCGACCACGAGAAGAATGCAGGTACGTTTTGTTCGCCATCTATATTAAATAGAGAAACTAAAGTATCCTGTAACGGATAGCTGGGTAAAAGGTAAGTACTAGCTTGAACTAAAACACAGACAAAAATTATGCTAAATACTAAAATGAGCAAAAATCGAACAATCTTTTGAGGAGAAAGATAAATATTCTGACTGGTAGCAAATCGACTGTTCGAGCGAAATAAGGTTTCGTTTGGTAATTTCTGCTCGTCTATCTCGCGCTCTGGTAAAACAATATTTTTCATCACGTATTCAATAGTTTCCTGTTTTACCCAACCTCGAACTGATAAAATTTCTCCTATACGTTTTTCTGTCTGTTGTTGCTCTGCCAGTGCAGTTTCTAATTGATCTGAAGTGATAATTCCAGCTTCAACTAGATACTGTCCCAAAGGTTTTGTAACCGACGGTTTTAGCTCTACATTTTTGGTCATTAATTTTTCTCACATCCAAGTCAATTTATTAGGCAAAAGACTGCTAGCTCTGCCTTATGTCATCAATTTATTAAAAATTTATTTTTTAATTAATTTATAGTTAACAGATGATTAAGTAAAAGTAAAGGTAAAAAACAACAAATTTATACTTCTTTAAGAAAATATACTTAGACGCAGACAACAAAAGACTCGTTACTAGTTTTTAGACTTGAATGCGATCGCCAGAAAGACATGCAAATAGTACAAATAAACTAATAAAGATTGATTAAACACAATAATACAGCATGAAAAAAGCCCAACTTTGTGATTGGCAAAGTTGAGCTAGATAATTGTTTTAAATTAAATTGTTCGATGCCTTGGTATAGCAAACAGCTAAATACTACGGCGCTTTTTTTCAGATGTCACAATATTTATACGTAAGCCTGTACCTTTCATATAGTAACTTATGTAGTGAAGTAACGAGTAAATAAACACTGCTACACCTAACATTTCCAAACTTTCTTCAACTGTAACAATAACAGTATAAATAATATCATTTCTATCATTCATTAGACTAGAATAGTAGCCTCCTATCATCTCTATTCCCAGCGTACCGCTAACGTACAAGCTGCCAGCTAAGAGAAATAAGCGACGAGTCTGGGTAGGAAGATGGCTGAGGAATCGTGTAAAAATAAGCAAACAAATCACAACAAAAGCTGCACCAGGAATAACCCAGGTAGAGTGAAGAAACCCACTTGCGTTTAATCTTATCTGCAATGGCTCAATTAATTTTTCGTGTAGACTAGCGAACTCATCAATAGCTAAAAATAAAAATATGATTGATAAGGTCATCCAATAATTAATATATGCTCCTCGATTGGCTCTCTTGGCATTAGTAATAAATCCTAAAATAAGAGAGCAAGAAAGTAAGGTTAAGACAGAATACAGTGTCGGAATATTAGATTCATGGTCTACAAAAAACAAACCTGATAAAATCTTCTTGGCGGGATATTCTGGTAAATAATAAAGTCCAAATTGCACGCTCAAGCTAGCAATAGCAAGTATAGTAATCGCCACTAACAAAAATTTTAAGGTATGCTGTGGCGTTAGCTCGAATAAGAGAGTTTGCGGCAAATCTTCCCGCACTGGACTGCGTTTTATCACGTCAAATTCTCCAAATGATTTTCTATGTTTTAAATAGAAAAATGCTTGTAATTACGCAATGAGGTTTCATAAATTAGTTATGAAACCTCATAATGAAATATTTTAAAAATTTTAACCTAAATTTAACCTAAGATTATGTGAAGGTTATTTGAAAGTTCAGTGAAAAGAGTGTAAAGTTATACAGCAGAAACTTGCCCAACCTCTGTGCTGTAGTTGGAGTTTGGCGCTCGTTAGCCAGCTAGATCGGTTATTCCGTCAACGGTTAGCGTTCGGCTCTAAAAGATTGAATGTCTGCGCGTAGTCTATCTATCATTGTCATAAGCTCAGTTTGGGCGATCGCAGTTTGCTCTTTAGTTGCCATCCACTTGAGTTTGACAGTTTGGTTGGCTGCTTCCTCATCGCCCAAAATTAGACAAGCCACCGTGCCGCTTTTATCAGCACGGGCAAATTGCTTTTTAAAGGCACTACCGCTGAGGTCTAATTCGACGCTAAACCCTGCTTGGCGTAATTTCTGTGCTAGTATCAGTGCTTGCGCCTCAGCGCGATCGCCCCGTGAAACTACGTAGAAATCTAATTCCGAAACTGGGGGCGTTTGCAATTGTTGTAATAAAATAATCAATCGTTCTAGACCAATTGCCCATCCTACCGCAGGCGTATCGGGTCCACCTAATTCTGTGACTAACCCATCGTAACGCCCACCACCACACACTGTTGCTTGCGCTCCCAAGTCATCGGAGATAACTTCAAAAGCTGTGTGGGTGTAGTAGTCTAATCCTCTGACTAACTTGGGATTGAGTTGGTATTTAATGCCTAAATCGCTCAGTAATTGCTGTACCTGCTCGAAGTGTTGCTGCGACTCAGAGCCAAGATAATCTAAAATGCTAGGAGCGTTTTGAGCGATCTCTTTAGTGCGCTCGTCCTTACTATCTAGAATTCGTAAGGGGTTGCGGGTCAAGCGATCTTGGGAATCTGGATCTAATTCGCCTTTGTAGGGCGTGAAATAGTCTACTAGTGCTTGACGATAATTGTGCCGATCTGTTTTGTTCCCAACTGAATTAAGGTCGAGATGCAGGTTTTTCAGCCCTAGATTTTGTAAAATCTCTGTAGCGATCGCAATAACTTCTGCATCTGCCCTCGGATCGGCACTACCGATAACCTCTACACCTAATTGGTGAAATTGCCGCTGTCTACCAGCTTGAGGGCGCTCGTAGCGAAACATCGGACCTGTATACCACAGACGCTGCACGCCGCCTTGAGCGTATAGCCCATGTTCGATTAAAGCGCGGACAACTCCAGCCGTACCTTCTGGACGCAGGGTAATCGAGCGATCGCCCCGATCCACAAAAGTATACATTTCTTTACCCACTACATCTGTAGCTTCACCAATTCCCCGTTCAAACAACGTCGTCTGCTCGAAAATCGGCGTACGAATTTCTCGGTAGGCGGCTTTACTTAAAATATGCCGCGCCGTTGCTTCTACCCGTTGCCAAAAGACAACCTCATCGGGCAGAATGTCTCGCGTCCCACGTAGTGCCTGAATTTCTCCCATCAGCGATCGATAATCTCTGTAAAGTATGCAATCTAGTTCAGGATGACAGACGATTTGGAAATTAACTACTCCCGACTTCCGACTCCCGACTCCCGACTCCCTGCTCGTACCGAGCCTGATAGTAAGCCAAAATCCGGTCTACTAATTCTCGACTTGCCGAGCTAGCAGTAGGAGCGTACTGAATCCACAATCCGCCTACTTGACTTTGATTGTAGTCAAATTGCTGGTTCGTTGCCGGATACAGACCTGTTTCTACCCCTTCCACTTGACGTAAATGGGCAGCAACTTCCCTATAGACTGCTAAAGGCAAGCCAGGAAAACAGATTTCATATCTTAACTTACTATCCTGCTGTGTTTGCATCTTGACATTGAGCTATGAGAGACAAGCCGCTATTTGCTTTTCAGCAATCGGTCGATCAATTCTTGGCGATATATTCTCGCCTTGCTGTTTGATTGTATCGCTGTTGTGGTGCGATTAGTTTGCGATCGAGTCAATATAGCTACCAAGCGCTGCTTAGATTGTTGGGCTGATGGCAGTTTGGTAGAAGATTGCAATTGACTAATATTGTCACCTTCTACTCCCGGCAGCGAGTCATGAGCAGGTTTTGCTTCTGGGGTATTTGGGGTATTATCCGGCTGTGGGGATGCTTTCTCGCTATTTACCTCGCTCTTTGCCTCTGTAGGCTGTGCCTCTTCTGGAAATGCCGTTGAAGGTTGAACGGTTGGCAAAAAGGTTTTTGTCTGCACTGCTGGCACTGACTCGCTGGAAGACTGCGCGTTTGGGTCGTCAGTTGGTAACGGAGAGGTTCTCAACCGATTTTTCAGTTCTTCTGGAGATGGAGTTTCTGGTAACGGCTGATTTGGTGTTGAATTCTCCATCGTTGGCGGAGATGGAGGTAATGCATTTTGTCCGCCTGCACTAGGAATAACACCGCTAGAGGGTAGTGATGGTACGGAAATAGAAGACGAGGTTTTCCCGGGTGAGCCTGGAGTTGTGCCAGTATTTGCTTGAGCTGGTTCTTGTCCGACTACTCTCGACACCTCTTGACCGAATTGTTCTAAAACTACCACTGGCTCGGAGCCTGGGTACATTTCAATTCTTTTCACCGTCACTTGTCCGTCAGCTAGCCGTTGCCCTTCGCTGACATAACGGCTGGTTGCCTCATTTGGCACTTGAACGATTGCTTGAAACTGATTGCCTACTTCAATGACACCTAAAACAGTCGTACCCCTAGCTAAATCTGGTTGTGGCGGCGCGACTGGCATTGGAGGAGGTAATGGAGCTGGCTTTAGGACTGGTGTAGCAGGAATTGATGGCGGTTTCGGGGGTTTTGGCGCTGCTGCTACTTTTGGCTGCGCATCGTACAGTTCGGCAAACGGGTCTGGACGACCTTTTTGGACTTGTTGAGTGCGCCGGTCTGAATTGGTTGGCTGAATCAATCCATCTGTTGGTGTAGCTATTGGCGGCGTTTTTTGGCTAGCTTTTGGGTCTGGCTGCGGTGATTGGTCTGGTTTTTTCTCTAGTTTTTGGGCGTTATCTGGTTTTTGTGCCACGATAATAGGCTGGCTCTGTGTCTGAGACGGCTCTGGGCTAGAATCAGAGGCTTGAGTGGCAGCCGTTGGTTGGACGTTGGTACTACTGGTTTCCTCACCTCCCGAACTACATCCGGCTATTGTCAAAGCTAGCATTCCTGCTACAGCGGTCGTTGAAAGTCGATGCATACCCCTTCCTTACCCTTTATTTATGATTTAGATAGTGCGTTGAATGACACCAAACACGTCCTTATTGCTTATTTACCTCAATCTCAATGGCAGCAAATTCGAGCCAGGTTTTTAATTTAACTAAAAATTTTTCAGAATTATTTACTGTCAGTACCTATCAGTTGATTATCAAAACTAATTATTCATCGTTGCCTGCCATCGATCTTTTCAAGGTAGCAAGTCCTTTTTTAACACAACGGGAAACAGTGACAACACTGATACCTAATCGTTCTGCCACTTCTTTTTGAGTTAAGTCATAGAAAAAAACAAATTTTAAGACTTCGTGAGTGCGCTGCTCTAACTCTACTAGGGCTTGTTGTAGGCGCAGTTGGTCTTCCTGGGCTAGTTGAAAGCTACGATATTGTTGATCGGGAACCATTTCACCAAGAGACATTGCTCCTTCTTCATCCTGCACCGGAGTATCCAAACTTAAAGGGGAGCGATTTGTCCATGCTAGTTTAATTTCTTGCCATTCCGTAATAGAAATTTCCAGCTCGGCGGCGATTTCAGCATCCGTGGGCTGGCGATTGTGTTGCGTGCGCCACTCTTGAGAAAATGTCATTGCCTGTTGCTGAAGCGCCAGCCAGCGTCTCGGCATCCGCACTAATACCCCTTTATCGCGCAGATAATGTTGAATTTCACCCCGAATGTAGGGAATGGCAAACGAACTGAAGGCATGACCTTTAGATAAGTCAAATCTCTCAATTGCCCTAATTAATCCCATACAACCGACTTGCAGTAAGTCTTCATAACTTTCCGTGCATTGATTGCTCCAAAAGTGGGCTTCTTTTCTCACCAATCCTAGATTCAGTGTCACCAGTTGATTGCGGATCGCTGCGGAGCGAGACTGTTGATATTCTCGTAGCAGTTGAGCGCTCTCGCGTTTAAGTTCGGGACTCGTTAAAGTATAAGTAAGAACCATAATTTATTTATTGTTAAGCGATATTACGGAAGCTACTGCTGCAAGTTTTATGACTCGGCATCGCATTTTGCCACAAATACTCAAGGGAGCAAAGTTGTAGAAAAGGCTAGAAAAAACTGGAATGACTCATAAATGGAGATTCAGGGAAAAATTGTTTGTGCGGTCGAAAAAAAGCTTAATTTTAGGTCGCTAGACAGATTACGAATAAGGGGTTGACAACAATCCAGGGTATTAACTTTTGCACAATCGCAGCTACCGAAATTCCACTGATCTTTGTTTAACGTAACTTTTGCTCTACTGATAACCTCCTAAAAAAAACTACATAAAGTAGCTAGCAATATATGCAAAAAAAGGGGCTGAACGCCCCCATACAGTTTTTAACATGCAGTTTTTATCGACACTTCTAAGTTACCGATAAGTTCAGTTATTGATAACGTACCTGCTTGTGCTTTTCATAGCGCTTCTCCTCGATACAATACGCTTGTAGGGGCGCACAATAGCAGTACGCCCCTACAGGTCTTGCATCCGATTCAATTGTCTAACAATTTACGCTTGTGGTTCGATCCGAGCGTAGAATAGACCGCGAACCTTTACATCTAAAGCTTCCTTCGCACCCATATCCGTATCAGAAGGTTGGATGCTCTCGAAAGTACCAGCTACCTCTCCTGTGGCGTTATCAACTTTAGCAACTTGGAGAGAAATTGACCCGTTTTCAATTCCTGCACTCTTGACATTGGCATACCCTTGCTTGTCTGCTGATGCAGGTAGAGCTACCGCATTGTCATACCCCGTGGTTACGCCTCGTCCTTTGGGGTCGAGGAAGTTAGCAGTCCGGTAAGATGGGACGTTAAATTTACCTTCAAAGTCAGTGGAGGTGTTAATACTGGTCAACCCGGGCTGAGTTTGTGCCACCAAGTTTTTAATTGTGAATAAGAAAGGTACTCTTTCACCACCTGGTAATTGTACGGTAATCGCTTGGAAATCAAGACCATCTTTTTCAACGAAAGTCAAGCTTTTGTCAGGATTGACTTTAAGATCGCCCTGTACCTGGTCGATGGTCGAAGTGTAGCGAGTCAACAGTTTTCCAGCAATATATTCTGCTTCTTGACGCTTATTAACTGGTTCTTCTTTGATGAAGAATGATGTTGGCTCTAAACACAGTTCTACCATTCTGTAGGATTGATTCGGATCGATCGCGATCGATCCGCGAGATGTTTCGGACAGTTGAGGACACTTATTAGCTAGACCAGTGCCTCTAATTTGCTCGTATGTGAGTAGTTCTCTGCTTGCTACTTGTGAGGGTTCGCTACAGGCAGTAAGAAATCCTAGACACAAAGCTAGGAAGGCAACAATTAGCGCGCGATACTTCATCGATCAACCTCAATTTTTAAGTCTGTATCTAACCAATAAAAATGCTAGTGAAGACAAGTGACAATCAAGCGAATATTAGCTTTCATTACCAAGAGTACATTTGTTTGTGCGGGCAACAAATGCGAACAATTGCTTATAATGCGTTTTTCGTCAGGTGAGATCCCCACTCATTTCAAACACTTTTTCACTCTTGGGGTTTAGCTCATTGAATGATGATTCAACCTCGCTCCCATTACAGAATTTTACACGGGGATGTGACGTTTATGTAGAGGGTGAGGAGTGAGGAGTGAGGGGTAAAGAAGACAAGGGAGAGGGGGGAGGCAAGGGAGACAAGGAAGCAGGGGAGCAGAGGAAGCAGAGGAGAAATCCAAAATCCAGAATTTCCCTACACCCCACAACCCACAGCCCACACCACGCACTACTTCGCTGACAACTGATAACTGATAACTGTCTAGCCTTTTTGCCGCTGCCTGCGGATGGCGGCTTGAGCGGCGTTATGTTCCGCTAGGGTGCGGCTGAAAACATGAGAGCCGTCGTAACGGGCAACAAAGTAGAGATAGGGCGTTGATTCGGGATCGAGTGCAGCTTTGAGACTGGCTATGCCAGGGCTAGCGATGGGTGTAGGTGGTAGTCCTGGATTGCGATAGGTATTGTATGGCGAAGGGGTATTAACTTGAGCGTAAGTCAGGGGCTGGTCTGCTGTTTGGCGCAGGTTGAGGGCATACTCTACCGTAGGATCGGAGCCTAGTGTATAACCTTTTTGCAATCGCTTGACAAATACGCCTGCAATTCGCGATCGCTCTTGAGGGATAACAGCTTCTTTTTCGACAATACTAGCTAATGTCACCCACTGCTTCAGGTCGAAATCAGTCCGATCTTTGCCTTGTTCGTATAAAGGTAAAGCGACTTGCTCGAAGCGTTGCAGCATTTGGTTCACCACCTGAGTTGGCGTAACGGAACCACTACCAATCTTGTACGTGTCGGGGTATAAATAACCTTCGAGATGGGGAATATCAGCAGGTAGCCAGGAAAAGCGATCGCGTTTAATTTGACTGGCGGCATTGAGAAACTCGCTAGCAGGGAAATATCCCTGTTGTTCAAAATAAGCCGCCATTTGCCGCAAAGACCAGCCTTCAGGAATCGTGAAGCTCTGCTGCACTACCTGACCGTGCCAGATCTTATTTGCCACTTCTTCTAAAGACTGACTGGGAGAGATTTGATATGTCCCTGCTTGAAATCCCCCATTGGGATTTCGCCAGTGCAGCCACCTTGCCCATAAATTCCATGCTTGACTAGAGCGAATTAGTCCTTCTGCCTCTAGCTGCTTGCCGATTTGCTGGCTAGCTGTGCCTGGAGGAACGCGAAACTGCACTTGCGTAGCATTTGCTGTCTCTAAAGGTTGAGACGGGGCGCTGGAGTGCTGCCACCAATTCCAGCTCGACCAAGCGCCTATTCCTAGAGTCAAGGGGATTAAAGCCCAAATTATGCGCCACTTCAATAGTTTTTGCACTACTATATGCCCATAGGTATCGACAACTACTATCTAAAGGCAGTAGTTTACGCTATTCTTCCATTTCGTCAATCAGCTGCTCTGCTAGTAGCGGTTGTAACTTTTGAAACTCTTCTGGAGACAGTAGCTCTGGATTGCCGGAGCTATTCAATCGCGCAAAGAATAACAAGGGGTCGAGGGGCGTATAAACAGAGTACTCTTGGTCTTCGTGGTAGAAACTAGCTAGCAGTTGCAGTTGCTCTGGTTCTATATCGCTGGTGTCATCTTCAATTTCCAGCGTAAACAATTCTGATTCTTCCACTGGAGGTAATTCCCCTGCTACGGTTAAAGCATAGGCTGTCCGCTTGAGGACTAGATTTTGCTCGGCGAGAACGGCTTCAGCAGTAGGAAAAATACTATTGATGGTTTCGTCATCTTCTACGGGAACTGCTTCTTCCTCGTCGCTATCATGACTTTGCCAAGCAAAAATTTCTACTGCTGCATCTGCGGGTAGGAGTAAGAGATATTCTTTGTCTTCGACCAACAGCGATCGCTCTACGTAACATTCTAAGCTTCGCCCTGCTTCGTCTTTGAGCGTGACGGAACTCGAATTGGAATATTCGTTATTTTCTTCAAATGCCGATGAAAACATAGCCATAATAGCTGACGGAAAACTTTAGATTAGCTTAAAGCTGAGGACATGGGAAGAGTCATCAGTTGCTAATTGTTGGTTGTTGGCAAAAAAGTGGTGTGTGGTGCGCTCAGGCGTGGTGCGTGTCTGATAACTGTTCCTGGTCACTGGTCACTGCTCACTGCTCGATCGCTCGTGCGCTCCCTGCTCACTTCTTCTTGTATCTAACCATTGTTGCAGAATTATGGCAGCTGCTTTGCGATCGATCAGAGCTTTGTGTCGCGAGGGGGAGATATTTTCGGCGTGCATGAATTGTTCTGCTTGAAAAGATGTCAGTCGCTCGTCTACAAATACTAAGGGGAGGTCGAGCGCTTTGGCGATTCTCTTCGCCACTTTTTGGACTTGTCGAGCTTGAAAACCCAAACTACCGTCCATAGAGTACGGTAGTCCAGCTACTATTGTTTGCACGCGGCGCGATTGGACGAGGGACTGTAGTTGGGCTAAGTCCTCAGCAAAAGATTTACGCTCGATCGTCATCAGACCTGTCGCAATCAGACCCGTACCGTCGCAACCAGCTACTCCAATCCGCTTGCGACCGAGATCTAGACCCAAAGCGGAAACAAATGCTTTAGGCGTTTTAACCACAGTAGTGGACGGCGATCGCATTTGTTCAGTCACGCTCTCGTTCTGTTTTGGGTGAAGTAGATTCAGTTGGTTGGACAATCTCGTCAGCCCGCTGGCTGGCGTATTTAATTTGTTCTGTGGGTGAATTTTGCTGTCCCGTCTTGGATGGTGGCTTGCTAGGCTGGATGGTTTCTGGTGCTGGCTTGCCTTGTCCTGCCCATGACATCCCTCCAGGGACGGGTTTACGGGCTGGTTGCAGTCCTTGCAGCACTTCGTGCCATTGCATCCCTTCCAAAGAAACGAGTTTTGATTCCCGTAGCTTGTGCCAGACAGAACGAGACATCATCAGCGTGTGTTCGATGCGGTCTGCACCAATTTGTTGTAAATACTCTTCTCGTTCTGGTTGGTAATCTGCTGAAGCCAGACGCAAGGCTTGGGGAGGAAAATCTTGAGCGATGCGGGCAAGTTGAGTTAGCAGTTCGGGATAAAGCCAAGTATAGGCGGGATGAACGGTCAGCGTTGCCTCGTGCGGCTGGCAACCGCGACGGCACAAATGGACTTGAAAATAGCCGATCGCAGCTTTGCGCTGCGGTTCAAATACATAGCCGCTGACAACTTCCGTTTTGCTTAACCATTGTTTAATGCCTTCGATCAACCCACCGAACAAACTTGTTTTGAAGTCGTCGGCATTGCGATCGAAGACTTGCCGCACCAAAGGAGGCATGGAGGCTGTATCGAGTTGATAGAGCAGTTGAGCATCGGCATTACCGATCGGTAATAAGTTAGGTAAATCTGGTTCGCCTAACGCCAGTTCTTGTAACAGAGCGGGAGCAATCTCCCAATAGGTAAGTTGCGCCAGAGTTTGAAACCCATTTTGGCGATAGAGTGCTAGTGCTTCCTTGTCATTGACATTGACTTCTAACAGCCATGTTCGAGCTTCTCGAATTGACTCGAAACAGTGGCGTAGCAGTTGAGAGCCTATTCCTTGAGCGCGGACTTGGGGAGTGACAGCGACTCGCTCTACTCTCCACGTACTGCGAGTGCGGTTGAAGGGACAGACTTGAATCATGCCTTGAACTTGGCGATGTTGCTCCGCGACATGAAGGCAGAATCGGTATTGAAGGGGATTAGGAAACAGGCGAAAGAACTTCAGCAACCAATACCAACTGTGCAGCCAATGCAATTGCTTTTGCAGCTCGGCGACAGCATCTGGATTATCCGTTTCAACCGACTCTTGGTAAAGCCGCTCTATTGCTTCCAAATCTCGGTATTGGAAGGGACGAATGACAACGTTAGAGTCTTGGGGAAGCACTGAAGGCATGGTTGGGTGTGCTACTAGGTAGCTTTGAGTAACAAAAATGGAAGTGCTGCCATTATCTTAACGGTTTTCTCGCGATCGCCGTCGAGCATAGCAGGAAATTTGCGCTTTAGTTCAGCGTGGACTCACCGAATATCTCAAAAAATTTCACTATTGTTTAAGCACCGTTCTTATCCGATGTTGGGGTATGAAGTGTCTTTAGTGCCAAACTACAATCGGTAATTGAAATGCTCGGTTGAGTATCTCAATTACCGATTGTTAACTTTATGTGTTGATGAATTGCAGATTTTAGAGCTGTGTTTTGCGCGAGAAATTCTCCGATCTAAGAGTTTAGTCAGAGAATTTGGCGAGAAGCTAATTTTTCAATAGTTGCTTGAGTTTGCTGGAGTAATTGTTCGCGACTATCAACCACTGTTTGGGTTAAAGAAGGCACGAGATTGCGAGCTTGTAGCGCCATATGCAGTTGGAGATGGGCAACGTACTCGCTTAGATCTTCCCGCACCCAATCGCTTGTGAGTCCCTCTGATTGCATAGCTAACTGTGTTCTCCTTATTTCAGCTGGCAAGCTGTATATCCAGAATAGAAATTATCATTATATGTTTGCCATCTTTTGCACTTTGCAATAAAGTGTAATCCTTGGCAGCTATGAAGATGGAGAAATGTAAATTTTTCCGAGTGGCGAATCAATCATCCCTAACCCCCATCAAGTCATGCTGTTGTTTAGTGGCGATCCACACGGGGATTTTCGACCGATTATTCAGGCAGTTGAAACCTACTCTCCCGCAGCAGCAATTTTGCTGGGGGATTTTGACTTGGAGCGATCGCTTTGCGAAGAACTAGAGGAGATCGCGGCAAAAACTGAGATCTGGTTTATTCCTGGCAATCACGATGCCGATCGCGACGAGTGGTATGATAATTTGTTTAATTCTAAGTTGGGCGATCGCAATCTTCACGGACGAGTTGTAGAAATTGCCGGGAGGCGCGTTGCTGGGTTGGGAGGAGTGTTTCGAGGCAAAATTTGGATGCCTCCAGC
The DNA here is from genome assembly GCF_003991895.1 of Chroococcidiopsis cubana SAG 39.79. Lineage (NCBI taxonomy): Bacteria > Bacillati > Cyanobacteriota > Cyanophyceae > Chroococcidiopsidales > Chroococcidiopsidaceae > Chroococcidiopsis > Chroococcidiopsis cubana. Next base: position 14,890 of record NZ_RSCK01000004.1, on the reverse strand, counting down.
CGCACCTAAATTTTCGACTCAACAAGATCTACTATCTACTTGCAGTCGCGGCGAACGCTGGCGCGACAAAATTCCCCGTAAACATCACGTAAGCATATTTTGGCAACAATATCAAGCTTTGCGCGCTCAACGGGCTGATATTTTAGTGACGCACGAAGCCCCGTCTTCTCATCGCTACGGTTTTAGAGCGTTGGATGAATTAGCTATGGCAATGGGCGTGAAATCTATATTTCACGGGCATCATCACGAACATTATAGCGCCACAATCGGTAACGGCATCATTGTGCATGGCGTAGGGGCGGCGGGGGTAGTGGATCATGAGGGGAGAGTTTTGATTGTGGGGAAGTAGGGGCTAGGGACTGGGGACAAGGAGGACTAGGAGAACGAGTAAGAGGGCGCACGGCTGTGCGCCCCTACCTGCTTTTTCTCCCATACCACACTATCCTCTTGCAAACTGCGTCTGTACGGGCGGGTTTACGTAGAATATCTGTTCGTAGCAAGGTTTGTTGTTGAACCCGCCCCTACGACTGTGTACTTTTGCGCAAACCGATCGCAATTTTACTGTGTTGCTCGATTTGCGTCATGACTTGTTTTGCGCGTTGAATCACGACTGGGGGTAAACCTGCCAGTCTTCCGGCTTCAATTCCGTAGGATTTGTCTGCGCCACCTGGTTGGACTTGGTGTAAGAAGATAATGCGATCGGGTAATTCTTTGACTGTGACTTGGTAGTTAGCTACGTTAGATAAAATTGAGGCGAGTTCGTTCAATTCGTGGTAGTGGGTAGCAAAAATTGTGCGGGCGCGAATTTCTGTGGCTAAATATTCTGCTACTGCCCAAGCGATCGATAATCCGTCAAACGTTGCCGTACCTCTACCAATTTCATCTAGTAAAACTAAAGATCGTGGTGAAGCGTGGTTGAGAATATTTGCTGTCTCATTCATCTCTACCATAAAAGTAGATTGCCCCGTTGCTAAGTCGTCAACTGCACCAACGCGGGTGAAAATGCGATCGCATATGCCCAATTTTGCCGATTTAGCAGGCACAAAACTCCCTACTTGTGCCATTAATTGAATCAAACCAACTTGGCGTAAGTAGCAGCTTTTACCACTGGCGTTAGGACCAGTAAGGATGATTAAGTCTGGTAGTTGGTAATTGGTAGTTGGTAGTTGGTTTACGTCCCCCTTGTTTCCCTTGTTCCCCTTGTCTCCTTGTTCTTCTTCTCGATTCCCGTACGGGCGGGTTTCCAAACCCTCCCCTAGCGACTCCCGACTCCCTAGTTCAGTAGAATTAGGCACGAAAAATCCCGCAGGTAAGGATTTTTCAACAACTGGATGTCGCCCGTCTACAATGTTAATTTCTCGTCCTGAGACAATTTCTGGACGGCAATAACCTTGATATACTGCAACTTCGGCAAAGCCACACAATACATCGGCTGCGGCTATGGCACGGGAAACGTTACGGATTGCCTCGGCTTGTTCTCCTACTTCTGTTCGCAGTTCGGTAAAAATATCGTACTCTAGCTGGTACAAATCTTTTTCAGCCGTAAGGATACGCGCTTCTCTTTCTTTTAGTTCTGGCGTGTAGTAGCGTTCTTCGTTTTTTAGAGTTTGCTTGCGAATGTAGTTAGTGGGAACTTGGTCGGCTTTGGCACGAGAAATGCTGATATAGTATCCAAAGGTGTCGTTGTGACCGACTTTTAATGTCGGAATTCCCGTTCTGGCTTTTTCATCAATTTCAAAATTAGCCACCCACTGCAAATCTTCTTCTAATAATCGTCGCCTTTCATCGAGTTGGGAACTAATCCCAGGACGAATTAAATTTCCTTCTGTGAGGTAGATGGGGGGAGATTCAACTAAATATTTACGAAGTTTATGCCCTAGTTGTTCCAAATCTGAGGGGAATTTTTGTAAAGTACGGAGATATGGCGATCGCGTTTCTGTGACTAATCTTGCTAATTCTGGTAAACGCAACATTGACTCTGCTAATGCTACTAAGTCTCTCGCATTTGCCGTTCCCGAACCAGCCCTACCGCTGAGTCTTTCTAAATCATAAATTTGTCGTAAAAGCTGCCGCAAATCGTGCCGCAAGGAACTATTTTCTACTAATTCTTGAATTGTATCTTGTCGCGCTCGAATGCCTTTAATATCTAATAGTGGTTGCAAAAACCATCGTTTTAAAGCACGACTCCCCATCGCCGTAGTTGTTTTATCCAAAGCCCATAATAGTGAACCGATAAAAGTTCCATCTCTCACAGTTTGGGTAATTTCCAAGTTGCGACGAGTTTGATGATCGAGAATTAAGTAGTCGGTAATTGCATAAGTGCGTAGTTGTTGTAGGGGAACGTCACTTTCTTTTTGCGTATCTTCGATATAGTCTAATAATCCACCCGCCGCACTCACGGCTAGGGGTAAATCTTCACAACCAAAACCTTCAAGCGATCGCACTTTAAACTTTTGAATTAACTTTTGTCTAGCTTCACCCGTGTTAAAACTAGATTGCGATCGCAAACAATAACAAAATGATGGTGGTAAGCATTCGGGAATGTGTTCGGATGTTTCCCCTGGACGAAATAATGCTCCTACGTCTGGTGCTTTGGTGGGAACGAGAACTTCCGATGGTTGTAGTCGCAGTATTTCTTGAGTTAATTGTTCTAAATTGCTCCCTTGCGTTGCTAAAAATTCTCCCGTTGAGATGTCTGCGTAAACTAAACCCCAATGATTTTTCGCGATCGCTATTGCTGCGAGATAATTATTACGGCTAGCTTTGAGCATTCCATCTTGCAGCAGAGTTCCTGGAGTCAGGATGCGCGTTACTTCACGCTTGACTAAACCTTGTGCAACCGCTGCATCTTCAACTTGATCGCAGATAACGACAGCATAGCCTTTTTCGATCAACTGAGTTGTGTATCGTTCCCAAGCGTGATGCGGTACGCCTGTCATCGCCACCCGTCCGATTTCGCCGCCGTGTTTGCTGGTGAGAACGAGTTCCAATTCCCGCGAGACTATAACTGCATCCTGAAAGAATGTTTCAAAAAAATCTCCACACCGATACAGTAATAAAGAATGGGGATGCTTCTCTTTTACTTCTACATAATGCTTGTACATTGGCGATAGCTTGTTTTTGTCTATCTGCCGACAGTCAGTACAAGGTTGTATGGGTGCTTGAGATTCAGCAGCAGTTGGAGTGGAAGGAACTTTCATGAATCGCTCGTACTACAGTCTTTTACGACTCTACCGTAGGTTGATGTGAGATGATAACAACGTTTGCGCTAAACGCTGCACTACACTACTCCTTCGGAGAAGCAAGCTACGTGAACGCTAACGCTGTTTTTGTTACTCAGTGCGATCGCTTGCCTCGTCTATTTTAACTGTCAAGGTGGTGAAGAGGCGATCGCAGTAGAGGGAGGCGGCGCGGACTTTAGCTACAGATATTTGTTCTAAAAGCCTTGCACCATGCTGAATTTTACCGTATTCTCCCTTGGATGTTTCTTTTGTGGCTTTCTGTAAGGCTGAATATATTTCAGTTTTGTTAATTTTTTCTACATTTAGATTTTTAGGAATCGCATTTTCTTTAAAGCCTTGTCCGTAGAATCGTTTTAAAGCCTCTATGTCAGCAAGAAACCAAGCTTCCATCATTTGTACCATAAGATGACAGCAAGTATCGTCAACTTCTGGCTTATTTCAATTATCCCTTTCTTTCAAATGCTGCCAAGGTGCTTTTTTTACAGATGCTTCTGCATCAACGAGTAGCACGTTAAAAGCGTCTGGGTGTTCTTTTAAAGCAGATTTAAATTGACTGAAAGTATTATTTCGAGAATCACAGATGATTATGTTCCATTTAATTTTCCTACTTCTAGCGAGCTGATTTAATTCCTGTAAAAACTTATTGAATCCTTCTCGTAGTAACCCTCTTGTATTTCTGCCATCTCCACCTCCTTCTATATAAATACGAATCTCTTTTACCATCTATTTCCCCCGATTTCACCCATACGCCAAATATCTCCAAGTGAATATTCTTCCATCCACTTTTTGAGTTTTACAGGATCTAAGCGGCGTAAGTGAGTCCCCTGATAGTCTTTCTCACATATCAATACTGATTCAGGAGGAAGTGAGGAAATTAAAGATTCAGAATGAGTTGTTACAATTATTTGCGTTCTTTGAGATGCTTCGATAAGCATGTCAGCGATGGTAGACATCATATCAGGGTGTAATCCGATTTCTGGTTCCTCGATACATATCAGCGGTGGTGGAGTGGGATCGAGGAGTAAAGCCATTAAGAATAAATAATGTAAAGTACCATCTGATAGGCGTGTTGCTGGAATTGGTTGAGTTAATCCCGCTTCACGAATATATATTTGTACTGTACCACCGTAAATTTTTGTCGTTAGTTCTTCAGCTTCTTCATAAAATTTCTTTAACTTATCAATGATTTTCTTAGAGCCAATCTGGTGCTGTAAATTATTTAAGCATATTCCTAGGTTACTACCATCCTCTAACAAGGGATGTTCAGGTAAATCTGTTTGTTGAGGCATTCTAGCTTTAGAGTTACGCCCTATATGCCAATCTCGATATAAACTGATATTAGAAAACTGATTTCCTAAATATGTAATTTCCAGCATTCGATCTGGATCTTTTCTTTGAGATAGAATAGATTGCTGTCGTTGAACTTTACCATAAGAAATAGGAAGTGTTTTATTTTCTAAATTGGATAGTGCATAAAAACTAAAAGTTGAAGAATCGTTTTTATTAAGTTGGTGATGATATACATCCTGTTGTTCTATTTCTACGCCTTGAATTTTGATGAACTCCTCCAGAACTTCAAATGTTTGCTGGAGTGCGCCAAACACAATTCTATATTGTAATGAAATATTCGTAAGGTATTCTACAGTTACTTCTATTCTTGCTGTTGGAATATCATCACTACCTTTCCATAAAAATTCACTCACGCCGCCGCCGCGACGAATTGACGCAAGTAAATCTGTAGGTAAAGCTTTGAGAATTCCGAAAGCTTCAATTAGATTTGACTTGCCAGATGCATTTGCCCCAATAAGAACATTTAAGGGTTGTAATTCGATTTCCTCTCCTTCGCTACCAAAAGAAAGAAAATTTTGTAACCTTAATGAATGGATAAATCTTTTCCCGTCCATCCCATACTCCTGATGAGTAAATATGTTTCAGCAGACAGTGCAGTAATCCTGTTTAGTTTATTCTAAACTGCGATCGCCCTTACATTCGCATACGACCTCTTAGCTAGAATAGGAGATTATTTGATGATAACTTACATAAAGTTAGTTTTAACTGCAATTATTTGGGGTGGCACGTTTGTGGCTGGTAGAATAGTCGTGCAAACTATGGAACCGTTTACAGCCGCTTTTTTTCGCTTTGCAGTTGCTTCAATTTATTTGTTAATCTTGACGCAAAAGATTGAGAGACGCTTACCTAAACTCAAAAGAAATCAAATTTTTACAGTTATTTTATTAGGCTTGACAGGAGTTTTTAGTTATAATGCCTTCTTCTTTCTCGGTTTGCAAACTGTTACTGCTAGCCGCGCTGCTTTAATTGTGGCACTCAACCCTACTTTTATTGCTCTTGGTGCTGCTCTATTTTTCAGGGAGAAATTTAACGGTTTAAAACTACTAGGAATTATAACTTCCCTAACAGGTGCAGCAGTTGTCATTAGCAAAGGTCAAGTCATAAATATATTTAAAGGTAGTATCAGTTGGGGAGAGTTTTTTGTTTTTGGCTGCGTCCTGAGCTGGGTAGCTTATACTCTGATTGGTAAATCAGTGATGAAATCTTTGTCTCCCTTAGCTGCTACTACATATGCTTGTATAATAGGCGCGATCGCGCTGTTAATTCCAGCCTTATTTGAGGGAATAGTTCAAAATTTCATGCAGTTTCCTCCTTCTGCTTGGCTGGGAATTTTATATCTGGGGGTTTTGGGTTCGGCAATTGGTTTTAGTTGGTACTATGAGGGAGTTGCAGCAATTGGTGCTGCCAAAGCCTCAATTTTTATTAACTTAGTTCCCGTATCTGCGATCGCATTTGCCGCTTTATTATTGCAGGAACCGATTACTGTTAGTTTAGTCTTGGGTGGGGTTCTAGTTGTCGTCGGAGTATTTTTTACAAATAAGAGTTAACTGTTGGAGAAATGCAATTTGCCACATCTCTACACTAGGTTCATTTATTTTGATTTATTTTGCGAGCGTCCCCACTTCTAAAAAATCTAAAATAATTTGTCTTGCCGCAGGGACTAAAGGTAAAATGCGATCGGCTTTGGCTGAATAACAACTCCCGTGTTGAATTTGTTCGGGAGTTAATAAAGCCATATCCCAACCTTCCTTTAATACGAGTTGGTCTAAATCTACTGTTAGTGGTGCGTGGAAAACATGGCGCTCTACTTGAGGATCCGAGTAACAGCCGACTTCAGATATAGAAGGGGGAAAATAAGCAATTTCTTCCTGTAATTCTCGAATTACAGCCTCATGTGGCGTTTCGCCTGGGTCGAGATGCCCGCCAAAAAAGCCCCAGTGTGCGGGATAGACAATATTGGGAATGTCGTCGCGTAATTGGAAGAGAAATTTATCGTCACGATAGAGGATAGCGATCGCCACGCGAACGGGTTGATGAGTCATAATTGTGCAATAATTAACCTAACGAGTGGGAGTCTGTACCTGCTGTTCCTCTACATAGATTTCCCCAAAATCTTGCCCTGCGATCGGGATACTCTGAAAATATACCTTACCCTCGATTGAGACAGGTGTTTGCAGCCGCACATTCGTTCTTTTTGTCAGCACCCAAATTTTCCCTGTTGAGTCTTGCAGTTGATACATCCGCCAACCAGCCAAAGGTATTTGTTGTACGACTTTACCTTGCAGGCGAACGGTAGTTCCATTGCCTGTTTCTGGCTTGAGTTCGCCAATCTTCAAAGCAGTTGTACCCATCAAGCCAATACCATTCATTGCATACTGGGGCAATCTACCACAACTAAGTAGCCCCAGGATGAGCAGCGAGTAAATAGCAGTTTTGAAAAGATTCATAAAAGAAAGACAAGGGAGACAAGGAAGACAAGGAAGCAGAGGAGAAATCCAAAATCTAGAATTTCCCTACACCATACACCCCATTCTTCACTGACAACTGATAACTGATAACGGATTGCTTAAACTATATAAGTCAAAACAGTTATAACTGCCTTTTGACAAAACCATTTTAAAAAAGTTCCCCCAACGGCGATGAACGCAAAAACAGCGAAGATACTAGATGGCAAAGCTTTAGCCCAAAAGATTCAGACAGAGTTAACGACACAGATTCAAGCACTACAACCGCAAATCGGACGACCCCCAGGACTAGCAGTACTCATGGTAGGAGATAATCCTGCTAGTGCTGCCTACGTGCGCAATAAAGAGCGGGCTTGTACTAAAGTAGGAATTGCTTCTTTTGGAAAGAATTTTCCTGCCGATGCTACCCAAGCAGAAGTCGCGCAAGCGATTCAAGATTTAAATGAGGATGAAAGAGTAGATGGGATTCTCGTTCAACTACCATTACCCAACCATTTAGATTCTGTCGCTTTACTGCATCAAATTGACCCAAATAAAGACGCAGATGGATTGCATCCAGTGAATATGGGACGGTTAGTCAGGGGAGAATCGGGTTTACGCAGTTGCACCCCTGCTGGGGTAATACGAATGTTACAGGAATACCAGATTTCTTTGCAGGGTAAACAAGCCGTAGTCGTGGGGCGGAGTATTTTGGTTGGAAAGCCCCTAGCTTTGATGTTACTAGAAGCTGATGCAACAGTCACGATCGCCCACTCGCGATCGCATAACCTTGCAGCCATTACTCAAACAGCAGATATCCTCATTGCTGCTGTCGGTCGTCCTAACATGATTACTGCCCAAATGGTCAAACCTGACGCTGTAGTCATAGACGTGGGAATCAACCGCATTATCGACTACGAAGGTAACAGCCGCCTGGTTGGAGACGTAGATTTTGAGTCAGTGCAAGAAGTTGCCGAATTGCTGACCCCAGTTCCAGGTGGTGTTGGTCCCATGACAGTCGCCATGCTACTGCACAATACAGTCTGGAGCTATTCTCAAAAGGTTAATGGGTAATGGAGACAAGAAAGTCAAAAGTTAAAAGTCAAAAGTCAAAACGACTTTCTTTTCTTCTGACTCCTGTTCGCTGATAACTGATAACTGATAACGATCGACTGACAACTGCCAATTTCTCGTAAAATTGTTACGGAGACGACAGCACCTAAAGGAAACAAGGCATGGTAGCAGCGGATAACCTTCAGATGCCTCATAATGAAGCCCCGTTTGACCTCTCAGCTTACTTGAAACAACGCCAAGTAGAAGTTGAAGCGGCGCTGGAGAGTTCGATTATCGTCACTTATCCAGAAAAAATCTACGAGGCAATGCGCTATTCGCTTTTAGCAGGAGGAAAGCGGTTACGTCCGATTCTCTGCTTGGCTACTTGCGAAATGGCAGGAGGCACGGTAGAAATGGCAATGCCTACGGCTTGTGCCTTAGAAATGATCCATACGATGTCATTGATTCATGATGACTTACCAGCTATGGATAACGACGATTACCGACGCGGACGACTGACAAATCACAAGGTTTATGGTGACGATATTGCAATTCTGGCTGGAGATGGTCTGTTAGCTTATGCCTTCGAGTATATTGCTACCCAGACTAAAAATGTACCACCAGAGCGCGTACTACGAGCGATCGCTCAGTTGGGTCATGCTGTTGGCGCGGCGGGGTTAGTTGGGGGTCAAGTGGTAGATTTGGAATCGGAGGGTAAGTCAGACGTGACCGCAGACACTTTGCACTTCATTCATACGCATAAAACCGCTGCACTACTAGAAGCCTGTGTTGTCAGTGGGGGTGTTTTAGCGGGGTTAGAAGAATCGGATTTGCAACGGCTATCGCGCTATGCTCAAAATATCGGACTTGCCTTTCAAATCATCGACGATATTTTAGATGTTACGGCGACAGCAGAGGAATTAGGCAAAACGGCTGGCAAAGATTTACAAGCGCAAAAAGTCACATATCCTAGCCTATGGGGTATAGAAGAATCCCGCCGCCAAGCACAAGCATTAATTGCTACGGCAAAGGAAGAACTAACTCCGTTTGGCGAGAAAGCACAACCACTCATTGCTCTAGCTGACTTCATCACCAACCGCAAGAATTAGGGGAGTCGGGAGTCGGGAGCAGAGAAGGAGGCACTGTCTTCACGGAGTGTAGCACAGCGTTTACTGTTAACCAACAACTAACAACCAACAACTATCAACTATTAACCTTCATCCCTCATCCTTTCAATCAAACCTCATGCAGGACATTGGCGACATTCTCAATAACAGCGTGCTGCTAGTTGCTGTCATAGCTTGTCTAATTGCTCAAGCAGCAAAACTGGCAGTCGAATTACTTAAAAACCACAAATTGGATTTTCGCGTTTTGTTGACTACTGGCGGTATGCCTAGCGCCCATTCTGCATTGGTCACAGCCTTAGCTACGGGTGTCGGTCAAACCGCAGGTTGGGACAGTCCAGAATTTGCGATCGCGACTATTTTTGCCATCATTGTTATGTACGATGCTGCTGGCGTGCGTCAAGCCGCAGGCAAACAAGCCCGCATTCTCAATCAAATGATGGACGAGTTATTCAGCGAACATCCTGAACTGAATGAAGACCGCTTAAAAGAATTATTGGGACATACACCTTTCCAAGTCATTGTTGGTTCTATGTTGGGCGTATGCATTGCTTGGTTTGTCAATACTTTGTTATTCACCCCTACCTACCCAGTACTAGCGGCGGGAGGCTAATCAGTTATCAGTGACCAGTGACCAGTGACCACGCACCACTCTTTCCTGATAACTGATAATTGATTACACTGTTGTTAACGAAGCTAAAGGATCGGGGATAGTATCGGAGGGAGCTTGAAATTGCCCGGTAATGACAAACTCTAATCGCAGTTTCAGCCAAGTAATAAACTGAGAATTAGTAGAAATAATTGCTGCTGCTGGCTGCGGGCATTTGGTTTTAATTTCCTGCATTTCTGGGGCTTCTAGAAAGGCAGGTTGTTTGACTAACCAAAAATCAATTTCTTTTTGCTTTTCTAAGTAGTCGCGCGTCCGTTCTTTCAATACTTCTTCTAAAGGTTCTTCTTCAGTTAAAAAGCGTTGACTGGCTAAAACGTAGTGGTAGGTTTTCATTGTTTTGATGGTAATTGGTAATTGGTAGTTGGTAGTTGGTAGTTGGTAGTTGGCGAGAGGTGAGAGGCAAGCGGTAAGAGGTTTTGCTACCTCAGCTCCCGCTCGCTCCCTTACCTTTCTTCCCCTGCTCCCAGCTCGTCCCTGCTCCCTGCTCCCCTAATAGCCTGTTTCATCTCGCGCACGGCTCGTTCCATACCAACTAAAGCCGCTCGACTAATAATTGTATGACCGATGTTGAGTTCTTCCATCCCAGGAATGCAGGCAATTGGGTAAACATTCCAATAGGTTAAACCGTGTCCGGCGTTAACTCGCAATTCAGAGGCGATCGCTTGTTCGCAGCCTTTGGCTAACACTGTCAATTCTGCTTGGCGGCTGGCTTCCGATTGTGCTTCAGCATAGCGTCCCGTATGCAGTTCGATAAATTTGGCTTTAGTCTTGACAGAAGCTTGGATTTGTGCGTCTTCGGCATCGATAAACAAACTTACGGGAATATTTGCCGTTTGGAGCTTGTCTACTACCTCGCTCATGCGATTCAGTTGTCCTGCTATATCTAATCCCCCTTCTGTTGTCACCTCTTCTCGTCGTTCGGGGACTAGGGTAACGTAATCTGGCTTTACATCTAGAGCGATCGCTACCATTTCTGCTGTCGCTGCCATTTCCAAGTTCAGGTGCGTGCGAACTGTCTGCCGCAATATTCTCACATCTCTTTCTTGAATGTGTCGCCGATCTTCGCGCAGGTGAACTGTAATCCCGTCAGCTCCCGCTAATTCTGCTAGCACCGCTGCTGCCACGGGATCTGGCTCTACCGTGCGTCGAGCTTGTCGAATCGTCGCAATATGATCGATATTTACTCCCAGTGTAGGCATCCACGCTCCCTTTACTTGCCGTCTCCGCACTTAATTTTACCAAGAGTCAAACTAAGTCGTAAGTTGTAAGCCGTAAGTCGTAAGTGGAGGACTGCAAAAAAAGCGCGATCGCCCTATCATAGAAGTTAGATGGCTCCGAATCTAGCTCGCTTCCTACGACATGGCATCTACAGAAAAATTAGCGATCGGGGCATTGAGCATCAGCATAAAGATTTGCATTAGAGCTGATAAATAAAATAGGAGGCAAGCTATGCGCGATCGCGTTAACTTAACCTGATTTGATATATTTTCGATTCCTTAATACAACTTAATAATTTCCGAGAAAGGAATCATTTTAGATGTAGCTATACCAATATTAAGTTATCAATTATTTGGTCAGTGGGAAGACTTGTGAAAACTTCTTCCCTCAGTTTCCAGTCCCTACCCCTTAGCTTAGCTCCAAAGATGTGTCCATTAAGTGTCAGTACTAGCCGCTCTACTCATGCCTTGGAAACAGGGGAAGCCAAGCTATGGAGTTTGCTGGTGGGAGTGAATCAATATCAAGACGCTCGGCTACCTTCGCTGAGTTATTCTGCCTCTGATTGCCAAGGCTTGACAGAAGCGCTGGCAGAAGCAACTCAAGGATTTCCACGCAAGGAACCGATCGCGCATCACGATTTCGCGACTCTTCCACCCACACTAGAGGCAGTGCGGCAGAGTTTAGAACAAATTGTCGCAGCGGCTCAACCTCAAGATACAATTTTGCTTTACTTTTCCGGTCATGGAGTTTTAGATCGGGAGACGGGGCAAGTCGTTTTATGTTTGGCAGATACATCGAAAGATAACCTACTGCAAACAGGTTTGAAGTTGCCAGATGTATTAGAGCTATTGCAAAAGAGTCAAGTTCATCGCCAAATGCTATGGCTCGATGCTTGTCATAGTGGGGATCTCACTTTGCGGGGAGCTAAAGGTGAAGTGACGATAGAACAACCAGAACTGAACCCAGCACAGCAATTGATGGAGGTATTGAGGCAACGAGCAACTCAAAGTCGGGGCTTTTATGCCTTATTGTCCTGCGATCGCAAGCAAAGGTCTTGGGAATTTCCCGAACTGAAGCATGGGTTATTTACTTACTACCTGATGCAAGGATTAAGGGGGGAAGCCGCCGACACTCAAGGTGTGATTGATGCGGATGGGCTGTATAAATACGTTTATCACCAAACTATCCAATATATAGATCGGTTAAATCACCAACTGCGGCTGATGAATCAGCAAAAGCGCAGCCGAGGAGAACTAGATTTACACCCAGAATACCCTTTACAAACTCCGAAGCGAATTGTAGAAGGGGTAGGAGAACTCGTTTTAGGGTTAAAGGTAGACGAACGCATCCCACAACCAGTCAAACACAGCCGCCGCGCCTTAGTATGCGATGGTTTTGCCGATAGTAATGCCGTTTATGCTTTCAGTCGAGCTTTACAAACAGCTGGAAATTTTGCCCTAGAATATTTTCCCCAGTCCGGTAAAGCATGGACGGATGCCAGATATGCCATTCAAAGCTGTTTGCGATCGCCCGTTTCCTCCCAAGAACCAGAAACAGTTTTGTTATACTTGCGCGGTAGAATGGAGGCGATCGCAGATGGGGAAGCTTGGCTTGTTATGGGCGACAGTCTGCGGCTAAGTCGTTCTTGGTTGCAGCAAGAGTTACGCCGTAGTGCGACAGCACGACAAATTATTCTTCTCGATTTTCTGGGTACAGAGCGATCGTCAGCAACACTGCAAGAGTGGATCGAAGAATTACAGCTCAGTGGTGGAAAACAGTGTATTATCGCTGCTGCACCCTCCGATCGCGCGCCAGAGCAATTTACTCATGCTTTGCTAGAAACATTGGCAGCAAAGGAACCATCCTCACCTTTGTCAGTAACAGCATGGATGGATGAATTACAGCAAAAGTTAGAACGGATGGGAATGCCATTGCACCTGTGGCTGTCAGAAACCGCCGGCGACATAGAAATTTTCCCTCCAACGACGTTGACAGCCACAAAATTCGTTCCATCGCCACCAAAACCACCACGGATCGAAAAACCTGCTGTCAGCCACTCTACGCCCAAAGTGCAGCCACCAGCAGCCGCCGCCAGTCCTCCTCCAGCACCCGCACCAGCAATACCATTACCGGCGAAAGAATATTTTTCACAGCAATACGCTCAGTTAGAAAAAATTTTGCGGGAACTGGTAGGACCAATTGCTCCTACCTTACTCTCTCAGGTGGCAACTCCAAATTCTCAACCGCATCACTGGGTAGAAAATTTGCTGCCAATATTATCACCGCAGCAACAAAATCAATTGCGTCAACAATCGATCTCCTTATTACAACAAATCCCAGGATCGCAACCGCAAACGCGATCGTCATCTTGTGCTACAAGTTGGCAACACGAAACTTTGTCAGAAAATTTTATTCATCAATGCGAGCAAGCTTTATCTGCCGCGATCGGTCCCATTGCGACTTTCTTAATCCAAAATACAATTAAATCGCAACCACAAATTTCGCGATCGGAATTAATCGAAATATTAGCTACCGCGATTCACGATCCTCTGCAAGCAGCAGCCTTCCGCCGTCGATTATTGTAGCTTCTATAGAGACGTTCCACGGAACGTCTCTACATCGTCATGACTACACGGAAGCGAAGTAAACTTTGGATTTTGTGGGGTCAGGAGTCATGGTTTTATCCCCAGGCTGCCAACCAGCAGGACAAACTTCATCTGGATGGCTTTGAACGTACTGAATTGCTTTCAACGTCCGTAGAGTTTCTTCAACACTACGACCGAAGGAAAGGTTGTTAATCGTGGCGTGTTGGATAACTCCCTCTTTGTCAATTAGAAATAGACCGCGAAGAGCAACACCTGCTTCTGGATCTAAGACATTGTAAGCAGCACTAATCTCTTTCTTGATGTCAGAAACAAGAGGATAGTTGAGGTCGCCAACGCCACCTGACTTGCGATCTGTTTGAATCCACGCTAGGTGGGAGAATTCGCTATCTACAGAAACGCCGAGGACTTCGGTATTAACTGCCTTGAATTCCTCAAAGCGATCGCTGAAGGCAGTAATCTCAGTGGGACAAACGAATGTAAAGTCTAGAGGGTAGAAAAATAGTACGACATACTTGCCACGATAGTCAGATAGTTTGATAGTCTTAAATTCCTGATCTACTACTGCTGTGGCAGTGAAGTCTGGAGCAGGTTGTCCAACACGGAGGCATCCTTCACTTGCGTAACTTAGTGGCATTAACCAATTCTCCTTTGATGTGTCTACTATTTGGCAAATTTAGGGAAAGCTAGTTGAGATTCACCCTTACGCTTATAGGCAAGTTCTCGGCTTCCCGTACAGTTGATTTTTACGTTACGTAACAAATATATCATAGTCATAACGATTTTGAGTAGCAATGGGCAATCTAGATACAAGAGAATGGCTGCTGACGAATGGGTTGGGTAGTTTTGCCTGCGGTACGGTAGCGGATGCTCGGACTCGAATTTATCACGGCTGGTTGATTGCTGCCCTCACTCCTCCTAGTCAGCGTACCCTTTTACTGTCCCATCTAGATGCCAGTTTAGAAGTTTCTGCTCAAGTCTTTGCTCTATCGACAAATTTTTGGGGTGGTGGCACAGTCGAACCAACTGGCTACGAACTACTACAAAGTTTTGAGATCGAACCAGTACCAACCTGGGTATGGGGTGCGGATAATTGGCAACTGTCAAGACAATTGGTAATGCCAGGTGAGGGAGCAGGGACGAGTTGGGAGCAGGGAGACAAGGGAGAGGGGGGAGACAAGGGAGA
>NZ_RSCK01000003.1:224561-232495 GCF_003991895.1 Chroococcidiopsis cubana SAG 39.79 | reverse complement strand
GGAAAAGATTTACTGAGAACTCGGCTGCAAGCCCGCAATATCACTCCGTTTACGCGAACTGGAACTCCTGGTGCTTCAGGCGATACGGGTACTGCTATGACACGCCTATCGTTCGATGGTAGTGATAGCAATGATGTTGCCATCGACGACTTTTTCTATCGTTTTCCAGTGGGTGACATTGCTGAAGTCAAAGTTGACTTTGCCAACTCTGACTTCTTTGAAAATATGTACACTTTCAACCCCGTGTTTGAAAGCAGTGGTAACGGAGCCATTTCTAACTTTGGACGCTTTAACCCGATTTATCGCCAGCAGGGTACTGTGGGTTCCGCTTTAACTGTCAACATTAACCCCAAAGGTCGTATCGGTCTGTCTCTCGGCTATAAAGCACCGAATTCTAATAATCCTGGTAACAGTTTTGGACTGTTCAACGGAGATTATGCGGCGATCGCTCAACTAGCTTTTCGTCCCTCGGATGCCTTAAATTTAGGACTGACCTACGCTCACAGCTATGATAATGCCGTGACCGATAGCGTTACTACTAGCAACAGTATCAGCGTTTCGGGAGGTACTGGCAGTAACTTTGCCAATAACCCCTTCAACAATGCCGCCACTTCAGCCAATCACTATGCCGCGCAAGCTAACCTCAAGCTAGGTGAAAGAATGACAATTTCGGGTTGGGGCGGCTACACTGTCGCTTTGAATGAAAACAGCCCTTCTCAGTCTGCTGACATTTGGAACTGGGCGGCAACCTTAGCCATACAAGATTTGGGTAAAGAAGGCAGCGTACTCGGTCTGATCTTCGGTCAGCCACCCAGAGCAGCTAGTAATGATTTTGGCGGTCGTAGAGATAGAGACACTTCCTATCACCTAGAGGCACTCTACCGCTTTCCCATTACCGATAATATTGAGGTCACTCCTGGCGCGATCGTAATTTTCAATCCCGAACACAACAATGACAACAGCAACATCTATGTTGGAACTATACGAACGACCTTTAGATTCTAAAACTTAGTTCTAAAAACCTGTCCTTGCCCGTCGATCGAGAGACGTGCAAGGATAGTGCGATCGCAGCGGATTTATGAATGTACTTAAAATAATTTGCGCTCGTGTAGATTGTTGAAAATACTAACTACTAGTGCGATCGCCCAACACCTATATTTGGAAAGCGGATATAGTTTTCCAAATATAGGTTGGTTGTTATTATTTGGCGCTAGGTGTTTTGTTAATCTTTTCTCAAACTTTCTATCTGGGACTTGACAGCTCTGAGGTAGCCTCGATCGGTTGCTGTTTCAGGGGAAACTTTGTTCTTTTTAACAGCACTTTGCACTAGATCTTCAGCACTGACTCTCCCCGCCTCGTAAGCCGCAAGGAATGCGCTGTAGCCAGGAATGCCTTGGTCTCGAAAGTAACCTTGATAAGCTAAGTACACTAGATTAAAGGGACGCAGTTGATATCTAACAGGAGTACTGTTTTTTCCACTATCGGCTGCTGCTATCTCAACTCCTAACGTAGGCACATCTGCAATAGAAAATAATAAAACTGATAGACCACCAAGGATGGCTAATTTCATAACATTGACTCCTGAATCAACTCTGCTTTGCTATCTAAAACGACACCTGCTGGATATAATTACCAGCAAAAAAGTTAGCTTCTTCCAGGTATTTAGTAGAGTTCTAGACAAAACTACTTCTACCCTTTTCCATGCGAACCAAGTATTTCTACAACTAGTAAGTAGCTAGAGCCAAAATTTCAACTCTATGAAGGAGAGAATCTAGTATGGGTCTAACCTCAACGCTGGATAGCGTTATTTTTGGCTCTAGCTTCATGTTGCCTAAACTTTTGTCGCGACTATTGAGCGCCTGAATAGCACTTCTGCAAAGCTGCAAGTCTCTCTCTAGTAGCTCCCCCAGATGGTCTTGCTATAGGAACTTTACAACCTTTTGCGTTAGATGTCTCTGTGGACTGCCGATCTTCTGCAACTCCTGCATGGCACTTTTGCTCGTTTGCAAGTCGTTGCCTACTAGCTCCTCCAGAAGGTTCTGAGATAGGTGTAGCTCGACAGCCTTCTTTGCTGCCAGAGTTATCGGGGTTAGCATATGCAGCAGAACCAAAAGATGCGAGCGTTATGATGAATGCAGTACCGATTAAAAATGTTTTCATGGTAAACCCTCCAAATAAAAAACGTGAATCGATGCATTGCCAATCTTTAGTTAGATAAATAGAAAATCTTCTCTAACTAATTTTTCAGGTTGTTCAACTGGTTAGGCAGAAATAGATTCTGCAAATAAGACGTAGAATCACTTCACTTGTATGTGACTGAGAAATTATTCAAGTGTGAGTCATACCTTTAACATCCTTGCCGGAAAACATATCTCGCTCGAACTTATATTTACTATCTTGACAGGCTTAAATGAAATTGAAATGAAATCTTGACTCTTATCGCACATAGACCCGATAGCGAGCAAAACCAATAGGCAGATCTGCATCAATTCCATCAAGTCTGGCGTAAACTTTGTACAGCCAAGCATTGGTAATTCCTGAGATTTTTACATCTCCCATAGCAATTTTAAGTTCGTTTCCAGGAGAAACTGGTGTGGGAAATACTAACGTGACTTTATTACCATCAATAGAGGTATTGGTGTCAATTTGGCGACCTGTCTTGTCGGAAACAGCGATCTTGTTCTTTACCTTTAAACCAGCAGGTACGTCAATCGTCAGTTGAGATAGAGATTTACTATTTTGGGGAATTTGCAATCGAAAAGTGTGTCTGACAATTGATGCTTTAGATTGAGGAAATTGGACGGAGCTAACAATATGAGGAACCTTCATAGCATCTGTCACGGGAATTGCATAGACAGATGGAACTGATACTGCGGCTGTTAAACTAAGCGCAGTAGCGTAAATTAGTGGTTTGATCATTTTGACTCTATTCTTACTAGGGATCGGCTAAATTAATTCATACTTAGACTCATTTTGGTTATGTAAACCTAATGCTAAGGTAAACCAATGACTATGAAATCAGGATGAAATTTTTGACTGTTAAAGAAAGTTATTTATTTAGTAGTATCCAGATTTACGACTGAAGAAAATTTAGGTTTACAATAACGCAGGTTCTGGAATTAGAAACGATATTTAATAAAGCTGGGCGATCGGTCAAGCCTCAACGCTTTGTCACAAATACCTACAAAGTTGAAGAATTAATTAGAGGCTGTATAGATTTCATCCAAATTTCATCTCTATGTGAAATACTTGAGTCTTAGTGCTTTCCAGTTGCCACTAAAATTGAAAGTTAAAGTGTGTTTCATGATGATTCCGTTGCCTGTCAGAGAAGGGCTTCAAGCTAGTAAAAAACTCATGCAGACTGTTTGTCTTCTGACGGTAATGAGTGTTAGTGCTATTTTCATTCTCAGCCAGATTCAATCGGCTAGCGCCCAAACTAAACCCATATCCCCAACCGTTCCCTCAGAAAGTCAGTTGCCTGACTCGCTGAATCCCAGCCAGAACCCGCTCGATCTCCCGACTAGTCCAGAACAAGTCCGATTGCAGCAAGCACAACCAATTACTTTGCAACAGGCGATCGCGCTGGCACAAAGGAACAATCGAGAACTCCAGATAGCACGACAAACTTTGCAGCGCAGTCAAGCTGCCCTAAGACAAGCGCAAGCAGCTCGATTACCCACTTTGAGCGGTGAAGCAGAATTTTCCCGCGAACAAAATGCTAGCGACAAACTAGACGATCTCGACGACGGTGAAGAGTCTTCCCCTGAAACTCCTTTAGGCGGCACTTTAGAGGTTGGTTATGACATTTTCACTTCCGGTAGGCGCTCTGGTAGAATCGGGGCTGCACAGGAGCAGGTGCGCTTCGATCGATTGGACGTAGAGCGACTGAACGAACAAACTCGTCTGGATGTCACAAATACTTACTACGACTTGCAAGAAGCAGACGAGCAGGTGCGAATTTCCCAAGCAGGGGTTAATAATGCCCAAAAAAGTTTGCAGGACGCTATTGCATTAGAAGAAGGTGGGTTAGTAGCTCAGTTTGATATTGTTAGAGCTAAGGTGCAGCTTGGCAATGCAGAACAGGAACTGATCGACGCTCAAAGCCAGCAAGATATCGCCCGTCGTCGATTAGTGGAATTGTTGAGTTTAGGTGAAACAGTAGATGTGAGGGCTGCCGATCCAGTGCGGCAAGCAGGGGAATGGAAATTATCGCTGGAAGAAAGTATCGTGCTGGCGTATAAAAATAGAGTAGAGCTGCAACAGCAGTTGGCACAACGTAGAATTGCCGAGCAGCAGCGTCGTGTTGCCTTGGCTGAGGCAAGACCGCAAATTAGTTTGTTTGCCAACTATCAAGTATTGGATGACTTGAGTGACGAATTTGACTTGCAAGATGGATATGCAGCAGGAGCTAGACTGCGCTGGAATTTCTTCGATGGTGGAGCAGCTAGATTTGCAGCAGCCCAGGAGAGGAATAATCGGGCGATCGCCGAAACCCGCTTTGCTCAAACTCGCAATCAAGTTCGTTTTCAAGTCGAACAGGGATATAAAAGCCTTCAAGCAAATGCTCGCAGCATTCAAACTGCATCCGCTGCTTTGCAACAGGCTCAGTTGGGTTTAGAAACCGCCCGCGTGCGCTTTCAGGGAGGAGTTGGTACTCAACTAGACGTGATTAGTGCTGAAAATGACTTGACACGAGCGCAGGTGAATCGGCTGAATGCAATTTTGAATTACAATCGCGCTCTAGCAACGCTGCAACGCGCTGTTAGCGATCTTTCTAGGAGAAACTCATCAGCCTCACAAACAAACAGTAAGTAAGCTATCTTATACAAAAAGAGCTAAAATTTCTGTGGATACAGTCAGAAAATGGGAATTAATATGTACGAAACCGAACTACACCTACAGGAATTTCTGTATTACTGCCAACAACTTTAGCCCAAAGGCTATAAACGGAATCAGGACCCTGAGATAGCTGCCTAACTTTGTTGAGTTCAATTATAAGCTTGGTGTTAGAAATATTTTTTTCTGAAAAATCTATGATAATTTTTTTGTCGTTAACAGAAACATTGATATCAATTTTCTGACCATTCTGAGCTAAAACGTCTATATCACTACTCACAGCTACAGTAGATGGAGTGTCAATAATAAGCTGAGAGAGACCGTTAATATTTTTGGGGACGTTTAATTTAAAAGCGTGTTTGACTAGCTGCCAGCGATTAGCAGGAGACTGCACGTCATTCTCAATATTGGAAATGTTATCGCTATTTGTCTTGGTACTTGCATAGCTAGTAGTAGTTAAAGCTACAGTAGCTAGCGCGAATACGGTAACATAAACTAGTGTTTTCTTCATTTGAGTTTCTCAAAATTTAACTCTGCCAACTAGCTTTGAAATTCCCTCAAGATTTCACTCAAGATGAATCTCTTGCTAACTAGATTGACAGAGTAAGATGAAATTCAGATGAAATGTCGCCTAGAGTTAAAATTCCTTTGCGATCGCGCTTCCTTCCCAATCTACAGATGCTTTGCTTTTGAAAATAAAATTGGGTAAGTCGTACTAGCTTTGCTTGAAATTAGGAGAGTTATTTAGCCGTAGGTCGTTAGCATTCGAGCTGTAGGGGAGGAGATTTAACCACTTAACAATAGTCTCAGACCTACTCGACGAGTCCTGCTTTCGGATAGTGAAAGTTCTTAGGGTAGTATCAGGCGAAGGCGCTTTAGGATTAACAAGACTTATTCTCATCAGTAAACTGGGTACGATATCTCTGACTACGAAGCAAGAATGAAAAAGCACTTTAGGTAGCCGCGATACTTGATGCAAATAAATATCATTAATTTTAGGTGCTTACAAGACGCACAACGATATGAAATTAGGGTAAAATTTCTTAAAATTGTCAAAAAATTTGATCATTTTGATGCACAACATAAGAGGATAAAATTTCTTAAAATCGTCAAAAGAATAAATATATATTTTACTTTTTTCTTTTACATAAATAGAGTTTTTTAGTAATTTTTAAGAGATGTGAAAACCGCTTTTTATAACAACATGAATCTGTTACTCTCTTCTGGAGATTGAGTTTATTTACTTAGTCGTTGTAAGTGTAAGAAGAATTAAGGCACTTAAGGAGTAATTTCATGATTATTTCTGAAATCAAGGGTTGGGAAATTATCAACGAAGAAAATGAAGCTAGTAGACCGCCACGCTGATTTTGACAAGCGGAGGTGAGATTGGAGAAACTAAAGAAAAACTAGAAACTCCAATGCCAGAAAAATACATTGTCAACCTGAGTACAGAAGAACGAAAATATTTGCATCAACTAACGCACAAGGGGAAGTATCCGGCTCGTAGGTTCAAGCGGGCACAGATTCTACTGCTGAGCGATGAAGGACATGCAGATGAAACGATTGCCCGAATGCTTCATGTGGGAGAATCAACGGTACATCGCACTCGTCAAAAGTGTGTAGATGGTGGAGTTGAGTTTGCCTTGAGCGAGCAACCGCGTCCAGGTGGAAAACGTAAATTGGATGGACGCGCCGAAGCAATGCTGATAGCAACGGCTTGTAGTGATGCGCCGACAGGACAGAAACGATGGACGATGCAGATGTTAGCAGCTCGCCTCGTAGAATTACAGCTGGTGGACAGTATCTCAGACGAGACGGTGCGACGAGTGTTAGAAAAAACGACATCAAGCCTTGGTTAAACCAACAGTGGTGCATTTCACAGGTGAATGCAGATTTTATCTGGCGGATGGAGGAGGTTTTAGACTTGTACGAGCAGCCCTATAACCCTAGTGAGCCGGTAGTTTGCTTTGATGAGCGTCCCGTGCAACTGGTGAGCGAAACCCGTACCCCACTTCCTCTAGAACCAGGAAAACCAAAGCGTTATGACTATGAGTACAAGCGTGAAGGCACGTGCAATCTATTTGCCTTTTTTCAACCATTAGCACAGTGGCGGCATATCAAAGTGACTGACCAACGCACTGCACAAGATTTTGCCTTGTGTATGCAGTATTTAGTGGATGTCTTATTCCCATTTGCACACCTAATTCATGTTGTGTTGGACAACTTGAACACTCATACGCCTGCTGCTTTGTATCAAACTTTTGATGCGGCCCAAGCTCGTCGTATTCTTGAGCGGTTGCAGTTTCACTACACTCCAGTTCATGGCAGTTGGTTAAATATGGTCGAACTGGAAATATCGGTTTTATCTCGTCAATGTTTAGATCGTCGCATTCCCTCCACTGAAGAACTGTCTAGAGAAGTCGCAGCATGGGAAGCATCTCGTAATCAGGCTAAAGCCAGCGTGAACTGGCGTTTCACTAACACTCAAGCACGAATCACGCTAGAGCGTTTGTATCCTCAACCAAGTCTGTCAGAATCTAACCTGTCAAAATCATAGTGGCAGTCTACTAGTGTGACAGGAGGCATGTCTATAAAACACTCGTATGCATCCAGCTCTGCTGATGCATATGCTGAAGGTCTAGCAGGAGCTGCAATCTATACATTTACAGATTCAACAGCTCTCGACTTTGCAAATAGACGCTATGCCTCTGGTAGATCGAAATCTATTGCAATAGGCTCCAACGGTTAGGTTTATTAATAAAATTATCTTCCAAACTATCTAGTTATCAAACATCACTAAAAGCAAAAACACCTATTAGTTAAAGTGCTTTTAGTGATTTTCTCTTTAGTTTATTCTGGCTCGTTCAGACCTGATGTTTATGTAGAGGTCTGGGAGTATATGTTTAGCATTGTCTATGTCTATAAATTTGAATTATAGACATACCTGTTGCTGTGTCTAAAGTCATATCAGTATTTATGTTGTAAGCCGTATAAGCCAATGCAACAGCATAAATATTACAGTTGTTTATCTAAGCTCAGCTTTGCACTGGCGGAGTTTGGCTAAGGCTTCTTGCTGAATCTGCCGCACCCGTTCGCGA
>NZ_RSCK01000003.1:181015-224310 GCF_003991895.1 Chroococcidiopsis cubana SAG 39.79 | reverse complement strand
GTTTCAGGCGTTGGGATAGCTGGCGTTGTGTCTTTTTAATTTTATTGAGCTTCTCAGTGATGTGGATCGGCAGCCGGATGATGCGGCTGTTCTGCGCGATCGCTCTAGTTATAGCTTGACGAATCCACCAGTAGACATAAGTTGAGAGCCGATACCCTTTGGTGGGATCGAACTTTTCTACACCCCGATGCAAGCCGATAGTTCCTTCCTGAATCAAGTCCAGAAGCTCTAAATTACGCTTGGTGTACTTTTTGGCGATGGAAACTACCAGTCGCAAATTAGCTTCTACCATCTTGCGCTTAGCATTCTCACCATCTGAGATCGCTTGTGTTAGCTGGGTATTGTCTGACGTTCCCGAAGCTTTTGCCCATTCATTAAGCGACGGTTCTCGACCTAACTGCTTGGTTAGCGAATCTTTCACCAATAGTACAGCGAGCGATCGCTGTACCTTTTTACCATAAAAAATTTCTTGCTCGTGAGATAGGAGTGGTACGCGACCAATCTCACGTAGGTAAACGTATACGAGGTCAGTGCTTGTCTGAGTAGTCTTCATGATAGTAAACATTGATAATGAAAAATCAATTTATTTTGATAACATATTTATTTGAATTAACTATTCATTCATGTTGTGGTAGGTTGCTACTGCTGAAGGAGAAGAGCGATTGAGGTAGCGAAAAATCCAATACTTAAAAATGGTGTCTGCAATAACCGGGACAGTAGCAATGAATAAAAAAATAAAATCTTTATTTTCTGGAAGACCAAAACGCTTCAAAGCACCTTCCAAAATTATTTGCCATCCGTATGGAGAGTGGAAGCCTACAAATAGATCGGTAGAGAGAATAATTAAAAAGGCTTTAGCAGAGTCGCTTAATCCATAAATTACGTCATCAAGCAAAGACTTAATAATATTTAGTCTTTGTTTACCGATTATGATTATCATAATAAATATGAGTGCTGAAAGCAGATCTACAAAAACATTCGTTAATGCATCAAAACTTTCATTTCTATACTTTGCAGTCAAACTAATAGCTTTTTCCTTTAGTTTCTTTTGTAAAATTTCGTTAGATAGTTTTGGAGTTTTATTTAGATGAAACTCAAAGTAAATTGCTTGTTCAAATCTTTTTAGCTCGGCTAAAGCTCTTTCTTCCTGAGAAGAGTTTAAGAAAGTTACTAATTCCTCTTTGTTCCATAAAGCTTTAACTAATGGGCTAATTACAAAGTTTCTAGAAAGTTGGCTTACTAGCACGGGAACTACAATTAGAATTAACAGAAAACGAATAGATATAAGCGTACGTTGCTGAGAAGCGCGAAACTCTTCAACTAGCTTTGACTCTGCTTGTGGATCGAATGCTTGTCTAACCTTTCCTATAGTCCGAAAGATAGAGCGGGGAATGAAGTTAGTTTTTCTAGATGACGATTTCGATTTCATTCTTATCGTTATAAAAACTCAGGCTTTTAAGCTTGTAAACTAAAAGCCTGAGACTAAGCTAAGCATGAGGTGTAAGTGATTAAACTTTATTATACGAAAGGCAAGATGAAATCAAGATGAAATTCATTCTAAGTCGAAGAAAATTTTTGATTATTAGAAAAATTAGTTAAATCTTACAGATTTATTCTAGATTTAGTATTAGTAATATTTTTATTTTTGCAAGAAATCTTCAACCAGAACTTATGTATGGCAGTATTTATTAGTTTAAATTACTTTTATATTTAGCAGCAAAAATATACTAAAAATTTCAGTTAACTTTTTTAGATATTAACTGACCTGTGCGTAGCCAATCTACCAAATCATTAGGAACTTGAACCTGTTCTAAATAACGGCGTAGTTGCTCTCCTTCTAGAACTTCTGCACCTATTAAGTGCTGAGTCATTTCCTCTAATAAAGAACGATTGCTTTCTAGAATGAGTAAGGCAATCTGATGCGCTCCATCTACAATCTCCTTAACTTCTCGATCGATCTCTTCCGCAATTGCAGGGCTAACCGGACGACGAGGATTGGAGAAACCATCCAAAAATTGTTGCTGCACTTTTTCTAGTGCCACAGGTCCCAGCTTATGACTCATACCATAAAGAGTCACCATGCGTTCGGCAAGATCGGTTGCTTTTTGGATATCGTCGCTAGCTCCCGTTGACACTGTACTGAAGACAATTTCCTCTGAGGAGCGTCCTGCCAAAAGTGTAGCAAGGCGACCGCGAATTTCATTTTCTGCCATTAAGAAGCGGTCTTCTTCAGGCAATTGCAGCGTGTAGCCCAATGCGCCTATACCTCTAGGGACAATAGAGATTTTTTCAACTCTGCCAGCTCCAGGCATCAAGGCTGCGACAATAGCATGTCCTGCTTCATGGTAGGCAACAGTTCTCTTTTCCGTCTCGTTGAGAACGCGAGATTTTTTCTCCAAGCCAGCAATCACTCGCTCGATCGCCTCGTTAAAATCAGCCATCGTTACGGCTTCTCGATCTTGGCGAGCAGCTAGCAGGGCGGCTTCATTCACTAAATTGGCTAAATCGGCACCAGCAAATCCTGGCGTGCGGGCGGCGATCGCGGCCAGGTCTACATCAGCTGCTAACTTAACTTGATTTACGTGTACTTTGAGAATAGCTTCCCGTCCCAGCTTGTCTGGGCGATCGACAACTACTTGGCGATCGAAGCGACCAGGACGGCGTAAGGCTGGATCTAAAACTTCAGGGCGGTTAGTCGCCGCTAAAATAATAACTCCTGTATTGGCTTCAAAGCCATCCATCTCAGTCAATAGTTGATTCAGGGTTTGCTCCCGCTCGTCATTACCTCCCATCATCGATCCTGTGCTCCGGCTCTAGATTTACCTAGAGCATCTAGTTCGTCGATAAAAACAATACAGGGAGCTTGTTTCTTCGCCTGCTCGAATAAATCTCGCACCCGCGCCGCGCCAACACCGACAAATAACTCGATGAACTCGGAGCCAGAGATGCTGAAGAAAGGAACTCCCGCTTCCCCAGCTACAGCTTTTGCTAGGAGAGTTTTGCCCGTCCCTGGCGCGCCGATCAAAAGCACTCCCTTGGGGATTTTGGCTCCAACACGAGTATATTTAGCAGAGTTTTTCAAAAACTCCACAATTTCCCCAAGTTCCGCTTTCGCTTCATCAATTCCCGCTACGTCAGCCAACGTAACTCCAGTATGTCCTTCCGAATAAATGCGGGCTTTGCTTTTTCCTACAGTTAGGGCTGCACCTGCACCCGCCTGGGCACGGTTGAGCAGCAAACCCCAGATACCAAAAAAGATCAAGGGAGGAATCACCCACCCTAAAAGCGTACCGATCCAGGCATTGCGATCGGGTGGCTGCGCACCGAATTCTACATTATTATCTGCCAAGAGCTGAGGTAGGCTCGGATCGTTTGGAATGGGCGTAGTCGTGTAGATTTTGGCGGGAGCCGAGGTTGAGCCATCGGTTTGGGGAAATTGTAGATTCGATGGAGGCGTGGATGAATTGTTTGGTTGGGGTTTTTGCTGTTTGGGTAAGTCTGCCTTGAGAGTATATTGAATCTGGTTTTCAGCCAATAGTGCTTGAGCAACCTTACCATCTTTCACATCCTTGCGAAATCGGCTGTACAGAACCTCAGTTGTTGGAGAACGCATTCCAGGGGCAATGAAAAAGTGGAAGAGAAAAAGGAAAAACAGGAGCGTCAATAGACTGCTTCCGAAGTGGTGAGGATTAGGGGAATTAGATTTTCCATCTTTTTCAACGGGCATTGTTAGTCTCCAAGCTAAACTTTGCTCACACTTATGTTCTAACGAGAAATTTCATCTGATGACATTTTTAAATAGATTATCAACTCAATTATGTTGTCTCAAACAAAGTAGCCAGATGAAGCTACTACAGCGACTGCAAATAAACTAAACATTAGTAGCATGAAATTAACCCTAGTTTGTCACTCTAGGCAGAAGAAAAGTAGAAATCAGGGTGAGCGAGGAAAATAGAAATTGAACTTGTAAGACTATAAACAATAGATTGAAGTTTAGAAAATCCTAAAGATAATTGGGGAATAGGAAAAACTGTTAACCAAGGATATATCAGATTAAATAAAATAAAAGGTTGAGCAGTTAAGCGAAGATTGTTCAAAATATTCTTCCAGCTATTCCCATTATCCCACCAGGGATGTGAAGCAAATTTTGACTCTCGTTGTGGTGGAGCCTGTAACATTTGTTCTGAATGGAGGCTAACCATCAGATAAGTACTACAAATTATTTCCCACCAGCGCTCAATATCTGGATAACGAGTCAGATAGAAATCTGCCCAGCCTAGTTCATTTTTACTTTGTTTCAAACCATACTCGACCCAAGTCCTTAAACCGTAAAAATTTCCAACCTCCCTTGGCGTAATCTCTGGGTATTTACTCATGACATACCAAGTTGAGTTCTCAGGTAAAGCGAGAGCATCTGTTGTAATCTGCCAATACCTCTTTTCTCCACGTTTCCCCGAAATTATTTCTCTAATAAACCGATTTTCTCTACTGAGGTCAGAGAATACTCTTTGAAATTTATGCCACTTTAAATATTGAACTCGTTGCCTTGGGAGTATCTCTACATAATGATTTGAACGAATTGCCACTATATAGTTTAGACCTAATTCATCTAATACAGATATGAAATTTTTTCCACTCTCGCCATATAAGCTATCTGCCAGTACTAAGTTGAACTTAAAACCCATTGATTGAAGCTGTTTTATCAGCATCGCTGCTATTTCTGGTTTGGTACGGTATTGATCTCCTGGCTTTAATCTTTCGTGGGGCTTATAAATTTCAAATAGTAATGGAAAGGTCATGCCGCAGAACACACCATATGCTGTCACTACAACAATTCCATTCTCTGTCTTCCCTAAGTTCCCGATATACTGCCGTTTCACATAATCTGTCTTATTTCCTTTTTTCTTATCTCCTGTTTCATCAATAATTAATACGAGCGGTTTGCCTTTTAGCACCTGTAAAATTAGTTCTAACCGCAACTGTCTTAGCTTTGACACTGACCAAGGTGACGAAGTTAAGAAATGATGTAGCCCTTGCTGGTTATCTAATCCTACGATTCTGGCTATTGCTGGTAATGTTTTACGTTTTAAATCAGAAATACACCCTAGATGAAGGTACTTAAAAGCCTCGAAGCTTCTAATATCTGAAAACAGATTTTTATACCACTGACAATATTCGTCCACAAATTTGATGGTCGGCGCAGCTAGACGAGGCTCTACCATACTCTGTGTCTTTGTTTTAGCCTTTTTACCTTATTATACTACTGACAGAGTGACAAAGTAGGGTTAATCTACCTACTTTCGAGCAAGTCAGATACCGAGTCGATCGCTAGCTTGCATGAGGGCAGACTTACTCATTCCCATCCAAATGTTTCAAACAAGAACAATTTTTAACTCTTAGGCTACCTGCACCACTTCGCGACAGATGTGAGCGCAACGACGGCAAGCTTCGACACAAGATTTACAATGTTTGGCATCGGCGCTGTTTTCACACTCAGTCGCGCAGAGTTCGCAGGCTTTAGCACAGGCAAGACAAGCTTCAGCATAAAGACTGGATCTTCGTAACATGAAACGCGCACAAAGGGAGCATAAATCGGCACATTCACTACACAGACTTATGCATTCAGCCATCATCTGCGCCAAATAGCTGCTCGAGCAAGTATTGGCACAGTTTCCACATTCGCGCATACATTCATGACAAGCTTGAATGCATGTTTCCATCATTGCTATAAGATACCTCGTTGTCATACGTCTAGTTCAAATTCAAAATCCTGTTGAAATTCATAGTGAAAAATGAAACCTATTAATAACGATCTCAGACTCGGATGAAATCAGCGTGAAAGACTTCACCAATTCTCGAAATTCTTATAGGTAAGACATATGCGAATATTTTCTTGTAGAGGTTCAGTTCCCCCGCTCAGCGTTCTTCAAGATATTCTTGGCACGAACTGCCTCCTTGGTGCTGCCATCAACCATCAGTAAGTAATTACCATCCCTAAGCTTTTTTTCGTGCTTACGGAGGTGTTGCTGAGAAATACCCCAATCTACTAACGTCACCAGCACTCCTCCAGTTGCACTAGCTACAACAACCTCAATACCACCTCGTAATGCAGTACTAGCTAGGTGTCCGACTGCCAGCCCTGGCCCCACACCAGGAATCCAAACAACAGCCGCACCAGCAAGCACCCCAATTACCCAACTCAAGGAACCACCAGCAACAGCGCCGAGCTTAGCTGCGTTTCCAGCATTATCCGTAGGATGATGCAATTCCTTTTCGATTTCTCGATTCTGGGTGATCAGAGTTAGGCAATCGATTGGGAAGCCATTTTGCTCCAATAAGTGTAAGGCTTCTTTTGCTTTTGACACGCTGTCATACACAGCAATTACACATTGGTTCGGCATTTCTAACTCCGTCAATTCTGTAAAGTATTGAGATCGGACAGTCTAGTGGCAATGCCAGTCGTGTAGATGTGTTTTCATCCCTTCTTTCAGCTATGCCAAAATCAATACCCAACTCGAACTACTTATGCGATCGCACTTTTAGGTATTGTTTTCTACAAAAGTTGTCTCTGGTTAGTAACAGCACAAGAGTTAAAGGCCAGAGTGCGTGATTATTTTGGCTGCCCTCTATTAGACCCACTTGCAAAAAAAGTTTCCTGAAGTTGCACTAGGAACATCCTCATATGCCCATAAATGGTCTTGGATTCCACCATAGCTAAACACTCGCCGACTATTGCGTAAAAATAGTTCCAGCAGCGCATACTCTTTAGGGGTGAGTGAGAGCAAATTTTCTGCATACGTCGCTTCACCCGTTGCCGGATTTAGTTGTAAGCTTCCCCACTCTAGAACTGGAGCGGGATTAACACTTGCTCGACGTAGCAAAGCGCGGATACGAGCGAGCAACTCCTGCTGTTCAAACGGTTTTACAATGTAATCGTCTGCTCCAGCATCTAACCCAATCGCTTTATCTTGGCTGTTATCCTGACCTGTAAGCAGCAGAATTGGCATCTGATAGCCGTGCGATCGCAGCCGCTGGCAAAGACTAATGCCATCTAGTTTAGGTAATAAAACATCAAGTAGAATAAGATCGTAGTCATAAACTTCAATTAATTCCCAAGCTATTTGTCCATCTGCGGCAACTTCTACAACATAGTTATGACTAGAGAGAAGTAGAGATAGCACGTTAGCAACAACTTCGTCATCTTCAACAACTAGAATCTTCACAGTTTGTTACAGATGTTAAGTAGTAGAAAGCACAGCGTCCCCTACGACTGGTCGCGATAATACTTTCATATATTCAATATTTGCAGGTTGGGATGAAATCAGGATGAAATATCGGTACAAAGCTAATATTTTGCGATAAATTTTCTCTATTCACTGCCTAGTTTCAGTCATTAGCCTAGTTTCAGTCATTAGAAAGATAGTTAAAAAGTTATGAGCTTGTCTACTGTCAATGTGGCGATTGATGCCCTACTACTGAGCCGAGTGCAGCTGAGCTAAGCATTAACCTGTCAGTCAAAGACACGGCTTTTGTGTCCTTGACTGTACTAGTGAAATATAACTGCGAGCGGTAATGCAGTCTGCTCGGATTATTGCTTAAAACTAAAACGTCCGTTTACCTTTTCACCCTTAACGTCGGCAGTAACTTTCATCTGATACTGACCAGTTGCTTTTCCAGGTAGCAGGGTCGTGTAGTGCTTTCCGCTAGGATCGTATTTAAAATTTAAGTTTTTTTGCGTTCCGTCAGGCGACTGAACTTGAGCCGTGACTTTAGCATTAGGAATTGCTTCGTGATTGTCTCCTCTTTGTAAATACAAATCCAGATGAGTTCCTTTCTCTCCTTTTTCAGGTACTAGCTCTAGATGGTAAGCACCAGCCTCTACAACCTGACCGCCTTTTTGATTTTTAGATGCACTCGCTTTCTCGACTAATTCAGTTTTCGTTACTACTGTTTTTGCTACTTTAATATTTGAGTTATTGGCGTAACTCGTGGCGCGATCGCTTTGGCTAAAAGCCCCGAAAAAGAGCAGTCCTAAACTACCTAGAGCGATCGCACCAAATTTTAGTAATCTCATTGATTGACTCCTGAGTTGAAATAGTTAAAGAGCGAAAAAATTAGCTGGATATGTTAGTTTATACAGCCGAACCTTGAGCAGCCTCAATATTTTGTACTGGCATAGTCTTTTTAGGAGCCAAAAACTTGCCAAATAGAGAATACAAAGCTGGAATAACCAACAGTGTCAAAGCTGTTGAAGTGAATAATCCACCCAGCACCACTACTGCCAATGGCTGTAAGATTTCCTTACCAGCACCAGTGCCAATTACCAGCGGTACCATTCCCAAAGCAGATGATAGAGCGGTCATTAGAATTGCGACAAGTCGCTCCATCGATCCCTCAAACAGAACTTCCCGTAAGGACATACCAATTGCCAGCTTGTTATTGTAGTTGTCAACGAGCAGCAGTCCGTTACGAGTGGCTACACCAAATAGAGTAATAAACCCTACCATTGAAGCCACGGAGATAATACCGCCACCCAAGGCAACAGAAATTACACCTCCCACTAATGCTAAGGGTAAGTTAATCATAATCATCGCCGTAGCAGGAATTGACTTGACAGCAAAGTAAATCAGTATCGTAATGGCAATGAATGCCAAGATTCCAGCCCAAATTAAGGTTTGGGTAGCCTGCTCTTGTGCCTGGAATTGACCGCCATATTGAATGTAGTATCCAGAAGGCAATTGCACCTGCTGTCTCACTCGCTCCCGAATATCGTTAATAACAGAACCCAAGTCTCGCCCTTGCACGTTGGCAGAAACAACGATAAGCCTAGAAACGTTCTCGCGGTTGATTGTATTCGGACCCGTGCCATATACAACTTTGGCAACTTGGGCGAGAGGAATTTTTTGTCCGTTGGGAGTATCTACTAACAAATTCCTAATAGTTTCTAGATTGTTCCTAGAACTTTCTTGCAACCACACGACGAGATCGAATACTTGTTGGTTTTCCAAGACTTGAGAAATGACTCGCCCATTTAAGGCAGTTTCAATAGTTTGAGCTAAATCGCCTACGCTCAAACCGTAACGAGCGGCAGCAGGGCGATCGAACTGAATTTGTACCTGCTTAATCGGCACTTGGGGTTCTAATTGCAGGTCTACAACTCCGGTAACGTTACGCATAGTTGACTCTACTTGTTGACCGATAGTACGGAGTTGCTCTGAGTCAGGACCGAAAATTTTGACGGCGATCGCGCTCCTGACTCCAGACAGTACTTCATCCATCCGGTGGGAAATAAAACCGCCAATATTAGCCGCTACTCCTGGTATTTTGGCAAACTCTCGCCGCAGAGTCTCAATACTCCCCTCCCGGTCTTTAAGTCCCTCTTCGCTCAGTTCTACATCTAATTCCCCAAAGTTAACACCACCCACATCGCTATCGCCAGGGGCGCGTCCCGACCGCAATTGCAGTGCTTCAAATCGTTTGTCACTCTTAAGGGCATCTTGAATTGCTAGATCGGCTGTATTGGTCGCTTCTAGGGATTCCCCTGGATACAAGGAAGTGGCAACGACGAGCGAACTTTCTTGGAATTCCGGTAAAAATACCCGTCCTAACGCAGGTAATATTACCATTGCCGCTACAAAACTAGCAACAGCAGCAATCAAGACAATCTGGGGAAATCGAATTGAAAATCTCAAAGCCGGACGGTAAACTCGATGGGAAAATCGCGCTACCCAGGTTTCCTCATCTGGCAAACGCCGATTGACTAACAACAGCGCGCACAAAGCTGGAGTCAGCGTCAGTGCCACTAGAGTTGAAGCCGCGATCGAAAGTAGATAAGATAGCCCCATTGGTGTAAAAATGCGCCCTTCCACACCGGAAAGGGCAAAAATCGGGGCAAAGACAACAGCAATAATAACTGTAGAAAACAGTACGCTAACGCGCACTTCAATCGAGCCATCAAATACCACCTGCAAAGGATTGACGGGCGTTCCTGCTAGCTGATTCTCCCGCAAACGACGGTAGACGTTTTCCATATCCACAATTGCATCATCTACCACCGAACCAATAGCAACAGCTAATCCTCCCAACGTCATTGTATTAATACCCTGTCCGGTCCAATTCAAAATCATCATCCCCAGTAGTAAAGACAAGGGCAGGGCACTCAGACTGATAATCACCGTACGCCAATTCATCAAAAACAGAATTAGCACGATAGAAACGATGATAATACCATCGCGCAATGCATCCTCTACATTCTTGAGCGAAGCTTCGATGAAATTTTCCTGACGGAAAGTCACATCTACTTTCACATCTTTAGGCAAGCTGGCTTTAATTTCCTCCATTGCCGCTTCTACTGCACGGGTAACTGTCGGGGTGTCGGCTTGGGGTTGTTTGTTGACAACTAAAACAATTGCCTTTTTACCATTAGAAGTTGCATCGCCGCGTTTGAGTTCTGCACCAATTGTGACATCAGCTACCTGACCGAGTAAAACGGGCGTACCATTTCGGGCTGTAATTGCCGATTGCTTCAGCTCGTCAATCGACGCAATCCTCCCAACTCCTCGCACTAACATTTCCTGGTCTGGGCTGATTAAAAATCCGCCTGGTGCGTTGACGTTAGCTTTTTCAGTCGCTTCAGCTACCTCTTGTAAAGAGACATTGAAGCCTTTGAGCTTGTCGGGATCGACTAGGACTT
Organism: Chroococcidiopsis cubana SAG 39.79; assembly: GCF_003991895.1. Taxonomy (NCBI): domain Bacteria; kingdom Bacillati; phylum Cyanobacteriota; class Cyanophyceae; order Chroococcidiopsidales; family Chroococcidiopsidaceae; genus Chroococcidiopsis; species Chroococcidiopsis cubana. The sequence goes on along the minus strand of NZ_RSCK01000003.1, from coordinate 213,617 downwards.
GATACTGGCGCACATCTCCGCCAAAAATTACAACTTGAGTCACCCCAGGGGATGTGCGTAAAAATAAGCTACCAGTCAGGTTGGGCAAATAGTCACGTCCCATTTAGGCAAAGTTTCAGAACGTTGCCAGAAGGGGTGAAGTGATTCTAACTCTTGAGCCGAAGCAGATACACCTTTTTCATAAGTTCTCTCGATGAAGCGCACTAGTGGAGAAAGACCCTTCCATGTCATATTAGAAGTCCATGCAACAGCCGCTTCAACCGAGTCTAAAATAGCTCCATTCCAAAAGTTTTCTAACACTGCCCAGCAGCGTTCTATAGGATTATATTTACTATGGTATGGGGGGTAATAAATCAGCCGAATTCTTAATTGAGTTTGTTGAGAAAATTCCACCATTCGTTTAATAAATTGAGTGCGGTCGCTTCTGGTAGCTGAACCATTATCTAGATCGATAGATAATTCTTCGACTTGCGGGTAAAGCGATTGATTTTCTTGCCACCAAGCGATTAAACAGTCCATGATAAAATCTGTTGTCTCTGCCGATTGACCCAAATAAATCGATAAGCGACTTTGCAACACATCTAGAATCCCGAAAGGAACCAACACAACGTTCCATTGGAAATCGTGGTCATCCGCTTTTACTGGCTCAAGTGTTCGAGCTTTACCGCCTCTGGATAAATTGCCAATTTTTACTTTGGCTTTAGTATCAATAGATATTCTCAAAGACTTGGGATTGAGGTCTGAGGCACGATTTGCTTGGTCTACGTTCTCAAAAATCTCATCAGTTTCTGGAATCTTTTTTAAAGGTTTTGTTTTTTGCGTTTTTTTAACCGATAACCATTTCGATTCAAAATGTCGCCAATTGTCTGACGAGTGGGCAACTCATAATCCTGATAACCCTTCTGCTCAATTAATGCCTCTCTGACAGCTCTTGCACTGATGCGAGCATAACAGAATGTGGATTGAAAACTGGGGTCGGCTTGAGATTGACTATCCACCAAACTCCGAATATCTTCTTCTAAATTGGGGAGGTTATCTTCTGTTTTTTTTCTGCCTCTAGCTGCATAATTATCTAGACAAACAATTTTTGTTTGCAGCTCTTTTAGTCCTAAACCTACTGCCTGACGTGACCACCCTAGATAAGTTTCTGCTTTACGTGCTGACCCATCAAAATAATCTTGAGTTACTTGAGCCATAAAGGCTCTTTTCTTTATCCCTGTTAGCTTTTTCGCAGCATCTTTTAGGGTTGATTTAACTTTTTCGGTTAACATTGTGAGAAAGAGCACCAATGTGGACTTACCAAAAACCTTACATAGTTGAGCAATAAGTTATCCGCTCAGTTTAACTGGTAACTCATTTACCCGCAACTCCCTTATAGGTAGCAATCTGCTTGGGTGAGAGTAGAGGAGTAATCTCTAAATGAGCTTGCAAATGCGTTTGGCGTAATTTACCGTACAGCATTGCCAGTGCTTCGGTTTGGGTTTGTAACTTTGCTGGTGCAATGGTTTTGTCAGCAAAAGCTATACTCAAACGCTGCTCCCGATCTACAATCTCTCGTCCCAATCGCTTAGCTTCTACATTCATCTTTTCAAACGCGGCTTGTACTTGTTGAGTTTGCTCGGCAGAGAGATTGAGTTGCCCTTTGAGATCGAGGACGTGCCTTGGTCCAGGATAGTCATTCAGCTCCGCCATCCGTGCAAACCCTGCACCACGCCCATTCAACAGATCGTCAACTTCTTGCGTACTTAACCCGCGAATCGGGCTAGATAATTCATTCACATACGGCGATCTAGGTGTTTGGCTTGCCACACTCAAACGGGCAAAAATACCAGCGCCCGCAACTGGAAGTAATAGCAAAGAGCTGACGACAAGTATAAATCTTGTTTGCATAACATTCCCTTAGCAGTCGAACGCGAGATCAACCCTACCTGAAATAAAATTATCCTTTTAACTATCCTTTTGGCTAGTAGGGTAACGGTAATGAGAAGGCAACATGGGAATTAGAAAGGTAGAGAGGACGAAAAATTATGAAAGCAATTGTGCGCCAGCACTTTGAAACAGAAATACGTAAGGCGCGAGCTGCCATTCAAACTGGAAATTTTGCAGATGCATGGGTGGCATTGCAACGATCGCACGTTCTCGGTCAAGCTTATCCCTTGCCTCACGCGATCGCTCACTGGGAAATGCTCAAATTAGCCTGGAGACAAAGAGATCTAAAGGAAATAGCCGGACAATTAATCCCGACTGTGTTAGCTATTCCACTCACTTTGTTGTTTGGACGCAAGCGATATCTTCGAGATGGCAGAGTTAACATTAGCGACTCCGAGCGCATATCGATTCCCAACGATTTGCTGCAAATACTAGAACAATAAATCCGAATCATAAATCTGAGTAGGGGCACTATACTAGCCCCTTTTCTTTGACGTTGCGATCGGCAAAACTATCCTGGCGATCGTCCTCCAACTATCCATTTGACTAGCGATCTATTCCTGCTACAGAGCGACATTGAAGCTAAAGTAGCAGTTAGGAATTCGAGCAATGGAATGGACGGTTGGGTACTGGCAAATCTCGATTGGGCGAGTTTATCCTACCACCGAGCAACTGACTCGGATGTATAATACTGCGGCTCCTTGCTGGCATCGTCACCTCCAATGGCTGGGTTATAGCCGTGCCTACGCGAAATTATTTCAATCTCTGCAATACTCAGGTGTAATAGCAGATTTACATGATGGCTCGACTGTATGCGATTGTGGTATCGGTACTGCTGATTTCAGTCTGGCTCTAGCTAAAACCGTGAGTCCTAAATTACATGTTACAGGCGTAGACATCTCCCCAGAGATGTTGGCAAAGGCAAACCAGCTATTAGTGCGCTCAGGCGTAGATTGCCAAGTATACCAAAGCGATGTCAATAACCTGCCGTTTGATGACAACACCTTTGACTTAGTTCTGAGCGCCCATATGCTGGAACACTCACCAAACCCCACTAGAGGACTCCAAGAAATGGTCAGGGTGCTGCGTCCAAAAGCACCGCTCGTCCTCACCGTCACTCGTCCAGGTTTACTAGGGTGGTGCATTCAATGGCATTGGGGAAATGGTTGTATTAGTCCCAAGCAGCTAACTCATCTCATGGCTGAAGCAGGATTGTCCGATATTCGTTGCTATCCCTTCACCTTTGGGCTATCGCGTTGGACGAGTATTGCTGGCGTGGGATTTAAAAGATCGTAGTAGACGTACCTGCGATCGGGCAAATTACAGCAAATGCTGGTGGTTTGTTTCTTTGACGATTTCGGCGTGAGCCTAGCGTTTTTGTTAGCTATAACTTTGGCTAATTTTAGGTTAAGAATTAACAAGTAGAAACTAGAATAAGTATTACATTCAGAATTCTGAATGTCGTACTCGATCGCCAATCCCGATAATTATTATGCTTGGAATCCTGATTACCTGGTTAGTCACAACCATTAGCTTTTTAATTATTGCTCGGCTACCATTGGGTGTAGAAATTGACAGTTTTGGTAAAGCAGCTGTTTCCGCCGCAGTCTTTGGAGTTTTGAACGCTTTGTTGCGACCGATTTTAGGATTTTTTACCTTTCCCTTGATTCTTTTAACCTTGGGTCTATTCCTGTTTGTCTTGAATGCAATTATTTTTGGTCTAGCCGCTGCTCTCGTTACGGGATTTCGGCTACGTTGGGGAATTTGGAGTGCCTTACTCGGCTCCATTGCTTTGAGTCTAATTAACTCTCTACTTTTCAATCTGCTAGCAACATTGAGACTGTGAGTTTGAGTATTCTGAGTCGCAGCAAGAGGATAAAAGTTAGCAAATTAGCATGACTATTTCTGACTCAAGCGTGACGACAATTGTGGAGCCACGCTTTATTTTTTGAAAAGAAGAATTGACTTGTCATGCCCAAAAACAGGAGAGCGATCGCGAACCGTCAACACAAGCTGACACGAACTGCCGCAAGTTGGTTACTGCTGTTTGCTATCCTGACGACAACAATTATTCCTAGTTCGGTAGGAGCGCAAGACGAGCGAGTGACTGTACGCCTAGATGGTCGCTCGGTATTTCGCGTCAGTGCGGTAGAGAATAACGACGCTCAGGCGCGGGCGCGGCAAATCGAGCGACGGATGAATAGGTTATTAGAGAATCCAGAGGCAATCGCCGCACCTCGAATCGAGACAACCAGAACAAATCGGGCTGAGCGCGTCATCACGATCGCCTCAGTACCTGTAGTCACGGTCATGCCAGCGGATGCTCAGGATAACTTAACGAATGTTGACGCTCTAGCGACTCAATGGTCACAAGCAATTAATGCTGCCTTGAAGCAAGCGAGTGGGCGGCGACTTTCCCCGTGGGGGCGATTTGTGGCTGAAGTCCAAGCATCGGTCGCTACTGCCTTCGGACGACTGCTAGAATCCGCGATCGCGATCGTGCCGCGTGCGATCGCATCTTTGTTGGTAATTGGATTATTTTGGGCGATCGCTACCACTGTACGCTGGTTGATGCGAATTATCTTCCGTCATATTGTGGAAGATTTAACTGTAGAGAACCTGATTAAGCAGGTTGCATACTATGCTGTTTGGACTTTAGGTGTAATTGTGGCGCTGGATGCCTTTGGTTTTGACCCGCGCACCGTTGCCACTGGGTTAGGGTTAACTGGACTTGCCTTGGGTTTTGCTCTCAAAGATATCCTGTCTAATTTTGTCAGCGGAATTTTGATTCTGATTCTACGCCCGTTTGAGCTAGGCGACCAGATCGTCGTGGGTGAAACTGAGGGAAATGTCGAGCGGATCGAATTGCGGGCAACTCAGTTACGTACCTATGACGGGCGTGTGGTTCTCGTTCCCAATGCAGAAGTATTTACTTCTCGGATTATCAACAATACAGCTGTTCCCGTCCGCCGCCGCAGCGTGGAATTATTTATCGGCTATGATAGCGACTTACAAAAAGTTGTGAATGTTGTCGCAGATGCAGCCCAGCGTGCTGCGGGAGTGCTGGAATCGCCAAGAGTTTCCGTGCGGATACGAGAGCTAGGACAGGATGATGTTGTAGTTGAAGTGCGTTTTTGGACTGACTCGCGACGTTCTGATTTTGTGGCTACGACCTCAGCAGTCAGAATTGCGATCGTTGGTGCTTTGAAACAAGCAGGGATTGGGTTGCCCGATCCCGATGTCCGCATTCTCGTTCCACGCCATGTTGACAGCTGGCAGGCTGCATTAAATAGAGGAAATTCCAGTCAAACTCAAAACAGCAAGAGTTAAAGGTGCTAACTCAGTTGCTGTCTCTTGCTATTCTAGATATAAGTACTCGCACCCAATCGATAATAGTTTCAAGTCCGATTTTAATTCAATCTACATCGTATTTTCCTTGCTCGGCGTGGTTTTAATTGGAACTAACCTAATTTAGCAGGAAATGCTCTTTTACGAATCTGAGGTTGTTCTCTAGCTGTGGAGCCAATTCATGAACAACATAAGTAGAGCGATCGCCATCCTGGGAATAGCTACTGCCTTGGGCGGACTGACTCCCGCCGTTCGTGCGGCATCTACTGTAAAACCCAGTCTGCCTTCATCCTCATCTGCGCCTTTGACAAATGCTCAGGACTTGTTTAATCGGGGTGTGGAAAAGACCGAACGAGGAGACTTCCAAGGCGCAATTGAAGACTTTGATGGAGTCGTGCGGCTGAATCCCAGTTTTATTGAAGCATACTGCAACCGAGGTTTTGTCCGTGCCGAACTCGGAAACTACAAGGCAGCAATAGCAGATTTTAACTCGGCACTGCGAATCGATCCCCATCACGCCGATGCTTACAATAAGCGGGGAACTGTATTAGCCCAAAGGGGCAATTTTTCAGAAGCAATAACAGATTTTAACGCGGCTTTACGATACGATGACAATTTTGCCGATGCTTACTACAATCGAGGACTGGCACATTCAGGACTAGGAAATGCCAAAGCCGCGCTCGCCGATTACGATCGAGCCATTCAACTCCAACCTGACATGGCTGAGGCTTACGGTAATCGCGGTACTGTCCGCTATCATTTGGGAGATAGATCGGGAGCGATCGTCGATTTACAGCAAGCAGCGCGAATTTTTTCGGCTCAAGGAAATGAACCTGCCCACCAACAAGCGTTGACTTTTCTGCAAACGATCCAACAGCCATCAACTGCCAAACCTCCCGTGCAACCGTAAATCCTGAAAGGAAGGTAGAAGATACAAAGTTTTTGTCCTACAGCTTTAGCCAGCCGAGAAAGGTTTGCAGCAGCAGCCAAACGTTCAAGCTGACAATAACCGTAGCGACTGACCAAGCTAGAGCTTTGAGCCATAAAGGATTCACAAATTCTCCCATGCGGCGGCGATCGCTGGTGAACATGACTAGTGGAATCACCGCAAACGATAGCTGTAAACTCAAAATCACTTGACTGAAAACGAGTAAGTTCCCCGTGCTGCGTTCGCCAAAAAAGATAATTGCAATTAAGGCTGGAACGATCGCAATCAGCCTGGTAGCTAAACGACGTAACCAAGGTGGTAGACGCAATTGCAAAAAGCCTTCCATCACGATCTGTCCGGCTAAAGTTGCAGTTAGCGTGGAACTTTGCCCAGAAGCAAGTAAGGCAAGACCAAAAATTGCACTGGCGGCACTGACTCCTAGCAAAGGAGATAGTAATTTATAAGCATCTTGAATTTCTGCCACATCTCGATAGCCAGAAAAATGAAACGTTGCCGCAGAAACAATCAAAATCGCTGAATTGATAAATAATGCCAGTGACAAAGCTACGGTTGAATCAACTGTGCCGAACTTAATCGCTTCCCATCGCTTCTCGACCGTTGGCTGCCAGTCGCGAGTTTGCACGATCGAGGAGTGCAAATATAAGTTATGCGGCATTACTGTTGCTCCCAGAATCCCCATAGCGATGTAGAGCATCTCTGGATTCTGTAAAATTTCCGGCTTGGGTGCGTAGCCTAGTAATATTCCTCCCACATCGGGGCGAGAAAAGAGAATTTCTAAGCCAAAGCAAATTCCTACTGTCGCTACTAGCATAATTACCAAAGCTTCTACATAGCGGAAGCCTTTCCCTTGCAGGAATAACAGCATCAGCACGTCCAGCGCCGTGATGCAGACTCCCCAAACTAAGGGTAGTCCAAATAAGAGTTGTAAGGCGATCGCGCTCCCCAGCAGTTCGGCTAAATCGCAAGCGGCGATCGCGATTTCGCACAACACCCACAAACAAAAGTTAACTTTTGGATGGAAATAATCCCGACAAGCCTGCGCTAAGTCTCGTCCGGTAGCAATACCCAAACGCACGCATAAGGATTGCAGTAAGATAGCCATCAGGTTTGACAGCAGAATTACGCTCAATAGCGTGTAGCCAAACTTGGACCCGCCAGCAATATCCGTAGCCCAGTTACCGGGGTCCATGTAGCCAACAGAGACGAGATATCCTGGTCCCGCATAGGCAAGCATCTTGCGCCAAAAGCCACTGCCATGAGGAATTTTGATACTGCGGTGAACTTCAGGCAAGCTGGGGCGGTTTTCTGGCATGGTAGTTCGTTGAACTTATATTTCTTTTCATATTCTTCTCATAATCTCAGCAGATCCGCCAGTAGCATCAATCTTTTGGCAGAATTATTGGGGGCTAATTGTCCGGTCTAAGTTCTGGTCGGACCACGATATTGGGTCTTCCAATGGCTCCAGATGAGTCAAGACATGGGTTTGGGGCAGCGATCGCAGAATTGCCAGTTCTATCTCTTCACAGAGCGCATGACCCTGCTGGACAGACCAATTTCCAGGGACGAGGACGTGAAAGGAGACAAATCGACGTACTCCCGCGACTCGCGTTCTGAACGCATGGAATTGGATGCCCTGCTTTTCATAGCTAGCAAAGATATCTGTAACGATGCGCTGCTCCGCCGCAGGCATCGAAGCATCTAATAGCCCCGATCCTGTTTCGCTTAGTAGTTTTACGCCTGTCCAGATGATATTAGCAGCAACCAAAAAGGCAATTACTGGATCGAGTACTAACCAACCGGTTAGCGGCACAAAGATCAAACCTAGTACCACACCTACTGAAGTCCAGTCATCTGTAAGCAGGTGATGGGCATCAGCTCGCAGAGTAATCGAGCGCAAGCGTCTGCCCGCACGTAATAGCACCAGGGCAAGTCCGCCATTCACTGCCGTCGCTACTAGCGATAATCCCAGTCCAATCCCAATTTGTGCTAGGGGTTGTGGGTGAAGCAGGCGCTCCCATGCAGCTACAGCAATACTCACAGCAGCGACCAAAATCAAAGCACCTTCCACTCCACTGGAAAAGTATTCTGCTTTAGAATGTCCGAAGGCGTGTTCTTCATCAGGGGGTTTGGCGGCATAGGTCAGCGCCCAGGTTGCAACTAAAGCGGCGACTAAATTCACTCCAGATTCAGCTACATCTGAAAGCAGTCCTACAGAGCCAGTGAGAAAGTACGCACCTGCTTTGAGAGCAATAGTTAGCACAGCGGCTCCAATTGAGAGAAAGGCATAAAAACGGGCAGAGGAGTTTCTCATAGGAGCTGGTTTGAAAACAGAGTCGAGTAGGAAGAATTAAAGCGAATACTCGCAAGTTTATAATTAGTTGAATCCCAGTTATTCACCTATAAGTAGGAAATATTAGTGAGATTGAGTAGTTTGAGAGCTGAGAATAGAAATTATAAAGATGAAATAAAAATGAGATCGGGATGAGAAAAATATGAGAAAAAGTCGAAAAACATTGCGAGTCATATCTAGTATTTTCAGTAAAATCTCTATTGTTTGTAACTTATTTGTTGTAATATAAAAGATGTTTGAAGGGGAGTAGCTGCTGGCAGTTGAATTGCCAGTTACCTGAATCAACATACTGGCGCATATAGCCTGGTTCAGGAAATTAGTTTTTGATGCCTAGTTTAGTTAGGATTACTAACTAAATTAAAAATGCAAAAATTTGAAAGCGAGACCTTCACCTAGTTCACCTCGATTGTGAGCTTGGTGAAGTGTCTGCACGCTCATCAAGCTCACTCAGAGAAATCGCAACACATTCTGAGGAGTTTGAGAAAGTGCTAACTGCTTTTACTGCTGGCTTGTTACTGATTACAATCTCTGAATTGGGCGATAAGACCTTTTTTATCGCTGTCGTGATGTCTATGCGCCACTCCCGCCGTTTGGTGCTTACAGGCGTAGTAGCAGCACTTGCCGCCATGACAGTTCTATCGGTGATGTTAGGTACTGCGATCGCTTTCTTGCCCAAAGCATACATCCACTATGCTGAAATTGCTTTGTTTGTTTGCTTTGGAGTCAAGTTGCTGGTCGATGGGTGGAAAATGCCCACTACAGCCCAAAGTTCAGTTGTCGATGAGGCAAAGACAGCCGTAGAGCAGAGCGAACTGAACCTGAAACATCACAAAAGCAATTGGGCAGTCATCTTCGAGAGTTTCATTCTGACGTTTCTAGCCGAGTGGGGCGATCGCACCCAGATTGCTACAATTGCACTTTCTGCATCCAACAATGCTTTAGGCGTAACAGTAGGAGCGATCTTCGGACACGCCATCTGCGCCCTAATTGCTGTTGTCGGCGGCAAAATAATTGCTGGGCGGATTTCAGAACGGACAATTACTGCTGTTGGGGGAGTACTGTTCTTACTTTTTGCTGCTGTTGCTTGGTGGGAGGGAGTTTAACCCTAAAGGGAGACCTGTTGTAATATAAAGCCCAAGACAAAACCCAAATAAGATACACCTGTTACCAGAGTAACCGCTTTGCTCCTGCCAAATAATTCTGTAAACATCGCCATCATCACAACTGAGTTGATGCCAGTTGCTAGTCCGAGGGCAACGGGAAGATAAATTGGTAAATTTTGAATGCTTGCCCAAACTATTCCAGCTATTGCTACAGCCGAAGGCATGATATGAGCAGCTAGTAATGCTTTTACCAAGTAATTTTTGTGGCGAGTGGAAAATCTTCTTTGCCTTAGATTAGCAAGATTCCAGTAGTTAATTAAAACGGCTAAAGCCCAAACCCAGAGTCTAGCGCCAACAACAGCAAAATGAAATCCCAGCAGTCCGTAAAGTACGAGAGTTAATAAACCAAGGCTCCAAACTCGAGCGGGAGAAAATAAGCAGTCGGTTAGCTCAAGCTTTGAGATAGTCCGCTCGCTAACTGGTAAGTGTTTCGCCGTTGAAATAGATAAATTTTTTTGGCTGTATTCCCAGTAAATTAGCTGGGCGAGGATTATCTGTGCGATTGCAGCTAATCCCCCAATCAATGTTGTTATTTGTGGCGGAGGCATTGACGATAAACCTGGCAATAGTAATAAATTTACATTAGCTTTTTGGAAAGCGAACTGCCTCTAAATCGGGATAAACTTACAGCCAATCCAGAAAAGTTTTTAACAGAAGCCAAACATTTAAGCTAGCGATAATAGTAGCAACTGACTAAGCTATAGCCTTGAGCTATATAGGATTCACAGACTCTCTCACCAAGCGGCAATCGCTCATAAATATAGCAATAGAATGACTGCAAACTAAAACTGTAAACTGAAAACGACTTGACTGAAACCTAGTAAGTGAACTGTACTTATGCCACAATCAGGAGTAGAAAAACGTCAATCGATCCAGTGGCTGAACGGCATGCAATTAGTTTCACAAATGTAGCAAGCTACTTCTAACCCAGCTTCACTAAAATACTTTGGTCTTCAGCTTTGGCTGGGTAACCGATCAAATTCCTAGCAGCCGGACCTCTGATCGCCTTGCCACTAGGGTCAAACTCAGATCCATGACAGGGACAAACAAACTTACTATTATCCTTCTGCCATTCCACCTTGCAACCAGCATGTGGACAAGTAGGATTGAGAGCCACCAACACTCCTGGTTGCGAAGGGTGACGAATCGCTATGACCGCAGTAGAATCCACTTGCACTTGAATTATACCGGGAAATTGCTCTAAATCAGCCACAGTGCCAATTGCTTGAAAGCCGTCAGGTCGGAGTCTAGATTCAAGGCGCTTAAATTGACTCGTGCAAGCAGAGATCGCCACGGGTAACGTGCTGGCTAGCCAACCCAAACCCATCCAGGTAAGAAAACTTCGGCGCTTCATCATTAGAAATTGACGAATAATGCTGTTGCGTACATAACCGCCAGTCCCAAACTGAATCCGGCGAAGCTAACTCTAGAAAGCCACGTTCCGCCCGTTTTGCGTGCTGTCCGTGCCAAGTACGAGCCAACTTCCACCATAACTTGCACGATGGCTCCCGCCCCAATTCCCAGAAACAGTGCTGCCCCAAGGGGAGAGAAGGCAAAGGCTCCCATCCACGTTCCTAAAACTGCGGGTAAACCGGCTAAGGCAGTTAATCCCAGAAAAGTCGTCAATTTGGGTCGCAACTCGACCAATGGCGCGGCAATCCCAATGCCTTCAGTGATGTTATGTAAGGTAAACCCGACAACTAGCAACGAGCCAAGTGCTGCTTCACCGATGGCAAAGGCAGCACCAATCGCCAGCCCTTCCCCCAAATTATGCAGACCAATGCTAAAAGCTAAGTAAGTAGCCAAGGCAGTTCCTTCCGGTGCTTTGCCACCGCGTCTGCCTACAGTGAAAATGGCTAGGAAAGAAGCAGCTGTAACCAACCAAACTAAGGCGCTACCTGAAAAGGCGCTAGCTGCTTTACTGGCTAATTCTAGTCCTGACTCGATTGTGTCCACTAACAGAAAAGCTAGCATCCCGATCGTCAAAGCCAATAAGAACTTAATCCCTTGCCCACCCAAAGCTTTCAGGGATGGATAAAATAGCATTCCTAGTCCCACAGGCACGATGCCTATATACAAACCTAGTAGGGCATATGCCAAAACACGGGTGAGAGAAAATTGTGGTGTTGGCACAGCTACCGCAATTTCGTGTTCAAAGCTCAGTCCCGTATTGGTAATAAATTTGATGTGATGGGTTTCGTCTTGAACCCAAGGATAAGGCAAGTTAATCCAAGCTGTTGCCAGCCTAGACAGCGTTCCTGGCGGGTTTTGGCTGAACTCCCAGTAAGCCCCATCTACCTGAATCTGGGCAATCTGCATCGGTTCGGAACCGCCAGCCCTTACCAATAGGGAGATGCCTTGCTTGTCCAACACCGTCCGTTCCACAGTCAAATTTTCGATCGGAGGGGCTGAAACTCCCAAGAGACCGAGGGGATTGATTGTCAGAAAGATTCCAATCAAAGCTGCCAGTAGTACCAGCGGCAAAATTACCCACAACCATGCTCTTTTCATACCACTACCTCAAAAGCGCTCATCCAACCCAGTTCCAAGAATTCTGACTGGTGGGCGTGGAACATATAAGTCCCAGGCTCAAAATCTTGGAACGAGAACTCCAAAATCCCTCGTTGTGCTTGCACCATCATCACGGTATCGATGGTACGTTGGGTTGGTGTTAAGGTTGTACCGTGGTCGTAGAAGTCGAAAAAGTTGGCGTGTAGATGGAAAGAGTTGAGCGGATCGAATTCAATCACATTCACTAAGTAAACCCGCACCGGGCGATCGCGTTCGATGCGGATGGGTCGTTTCATGAATTCGTGGGGAATGGTATTGATGGCGTAGAATTCGTTTTCCTCATCAAAGTTAGTGTCGAAGGCGTTCATCACCATCAGAAATTCTTGCCATTTGGCATTTTCCGAGCTACCTAGAAGTCGGGAGGAAGCAACTTTTTCAGCTTCTGGATGGCGTTTTGGATCGGGATCGATAATGAAAGCGCCGTAGAGTCCTTTATGCAAATGCCGCTTGAACGGCACTGAGTGACAGTGGTACAGGTGACAACCAAAGGGTTTAGCGTCAAACTCGTAGACAACTTCTTGTCCAGCCTTGGCTTCGAGTGTACCAGGAACTCCATCCATTCGGGCAGAGTGGATGCCGTGAAAATGGATGGTATGGGGGTGAGTGCCGCGATTGGAGAAGCAAATCCGCACGCGATCGCCTTCCGTTACCCGCACAGTTGGTCCTGGAACGCGCCCGTTATAAGTCCAAGCTGGATAGAAAACCTTGGGAGCAATTTCAATTAACCGTTCTTCGACAAAAATTTCATATTCCCGCAGCGTCCGACCGTCGGGCAGTTTTGAAACTTTACCCCTATCCCAGTCTGTTAACATTTCACGGGGATTAAAGCCGTTGCGGGCATCATCGACATCACCCACAGTCAGACTACCGCCGTGTTTGGAAACTGAATGCTCTACAGCCGTGTCCCTATGAGCGGCATAGGCAGGAGACTCAACTTTCTGTGCTTCGGCAGAGGCAGTTGTTGGCAAGAGCTTGCTAAAAAAAGTTCCGGCACCAAGAAATCCCGCTTCTAAGAGCGATCGCCGAGTCAGATGAGGTTTCATGCTTGAAACCCTCCTGTTTTGCTTAAGGTTTCAGGGAAATATCGCCCGCTTGTCGTGAAGGCGCAGTCAAATTCAGCTATCCCAGCTATGTCCGTGTCCCAGTTGCCGAGGTTCGGATCTTCTACAGAAACGAGATACCCTGGTCTTGCATAGGCAAACAGCTTGCGCCAAAAACTACTACTATGAAGAATTTTGATACTGCAGTGAATTTTAGGCAGACTGAAGCAATTTTTTGACGTAGCCATTCATTTAACCAACGATTATTTTCATATTCTTCTCATATTCTCCGCTCTTTTTGCCAAAAATATCAGCCTTTAGGCGCATACATCATCACCAGTACGCCCAAAAGCGCCAGCCATGCACCGAAGTAGTCGAACTTATCTGGAGCAGTTCCGTCCACCTGCCATCCCCAAAACAGCGAGAGAACTACGAAAACACCACCATATGCGGCATAGACGCGACCAAAGCTAGCTGGCTGTAGCGTGGGAATGACACCATAAACAGCCAGCAGCAATGCCCCAACTATGGCAAACCAGAGACTTCTGCCTTCCCGTAACCACAACCAAATCAAATATCCGCCGCCAATTTCGCACAATCTAGCTAAAACAAAGTAAATTACAGATTTAATAATTTCCATGAAGAATTAACAAATGTAAAACTGTTGCTAATAGGTTAGTGCAACTGCACAAACTGCGATAAAGTCTGAGTTATAAGTCGGTTCTAGTGGGAAGCAGCCACTAGAGGTAACGGGGAAAGTTTGGTGCAAGTCCAACGCTGTCCCGCAACTGTGAAGGAGTATCTCACTCATACTCCCAGCCAGGATGCCCGCCGAGACTTTTCATACCCCAACTCATCTGCGAGGTACACGATGACGGCTGGTTCAATTGCTTCTATTCGGTCTCAAGCAGCACGCTTCACTCTATCAGTCCCCGTGCAGGCGACGCTCTACATCTCGCTCTGCGCTCTGTCGCTTTGGACGATTTACTTCACTACATATCCAGCAGCTCACGACAAAGTGCATTCTCTGCGTCATCATACTTGGCTCGTGAGTTGTCACTAGGAAAGCTAAGGAAGGGATTTAGCTTTCCCGATTGTGTAAAAGTTCAAGAGCAAACATGTTAAAATTTCATTCGTCTGCGCTCATCAGCACTATTTGTCTGATGGGAATGGTTTTTAGCGATCTCGCGGGATTATCTCAGACCGTACAACCAGTCGTGCGGCTGACGACTAAGCCCACTGTCAGCAAGATTTTACCTTTTGAAGCCGAGGCAGCAAATCGGCAGTTGCCCGTACAGTTGATTTTAGAAGTAGTAGATGAGTCGGATAAACCAATAGAAAATGCCAGGATGCATCTACAACTTCTCGCTCCACCGCCAAATCCTTGGTTGACAACAGATTTTCCCATAGTAGAAGGAACAAAACTTCTGGAGATAGAGGCTGTTGCTCCTAAGGGGAAATTGAATCTTCAGCAAATGCTGCCGATTCGAGGGACGTACCAACTGCGAGTCGCTGTCACCCCAAACGCTACTAATACTTTTATTCCCATTCAGAAAACTCTGACTTTATCTGTGTCTGAAAACTGGGTGAAGTATCGTAACTTTGGATTTCTTGTTGCCATCTTGTTTGCAGTTGGATTAGTGGGTGGTTGGACGATCGGCGGGCAACAATCCATCCCAGCTGGTGAGATAGCACCACAGCGAGTCCGGCTGCTGTTAAGTGGGGCAGTCGCGATCGCGATCGCTGCCTTGTTAACCGTCAACATTAGTGCCGAACTCGCTGAATCTGGAGTGTCGATGTCCCATAAAGGCGAACCACAAGCGGGATCTAGTGCGATCGTGCAGTCTCAGGGTCTTGAGCTGCGATTATTAGGGGATACCAATGCAATAGTTGGTAAGATTGCTAACTTGCAAGCTGAGGCGATCGATACCCAAACCCATCAGCCAGCAGCGGACGTGATTTTGAATGTTAAAACCACCCAGCTCGAGCGTGAATGGGTAGCCTTTGCCTATCAAGGTATTCCAGATACCACCGGAAAACTGACTTGGCAGCAGCAGTTTTTTGATGGCGCACCCCATAAAGTTGAAGTGGAAGTTGCTCCCCAACCCAATGCAATTCGCAAATTTCATCCTTTTCGGGTGAAAAGAGAAATCGAAGTTGAGGGAGTAGCGCCGCCTTTATCAGTACGATTAACTACACTCGCTTTGTTCGCTGGCATTATTGCCATTGGTCTAGTCATAGGACTAGGACAAAAGCACAGGTGGGGACTCAGGAGGATGGATACCGATCGAAGGCTTTAGCTCTCTTAAGATAGCTTCAATCTCAGCTACATCAATGCAGGGGGGAGCGTATTCCATCAGAATCTCTAAGCTGTCTTTAACGAGGGGGACAGCACCGAGACTGAGCAAGCAAGCAACGAGTAAACTTGCAGATACATCTGCCCAGAGCCAGTTCAAGTAGTAAATGGCTAAAGCGGCTAGCATCACGCCGACAGAACTAGCAGCATCAGCAACTACGTGCAGGAACGCTCCCCGCAGGTTTAAGTTATGGTGACTGTCATCCTGTAGCAACCAAGCGTTGAAGCCGTTAATCACCAAGCTCAATCCTACTACGATCCGCATCGGTATGCCAAAGGAGTTTGGAAGCGACTAATAGCTTGCCAGGCAATCCAGGCAGCGATTGCCATCAGTCCCAATCCATTGAGCAGCGCCACCAAAATTTCTAAGCGCTGATAGACAGCAGGACGTTGTGCCAGCCAAGCGGCTAGCAGTGTCAATCCCAAAGCGAGCAGATCTGAGAATAAATGCCCTGCACTGGCTACAAGTGAGAGGCTGTGACTCCAAAGTCCTACTCCCAGTTCTACCAGGAAAAGACCAATCCTCAATCCCAAAACAATCCAGAGGAGCTTTATCTTTTGTGTACCTTGCCCAGCCTTTACGTAGCTCGAATGGGAAAGTTGGCAGTCATTCAGCTTAACTGGGAGATCGAGATCGGAAAGTGCCTTCATGCTCAAATACCATTCAAAATCTCCTTTATTCCCTGCCACTGTTTTTGGAAGACAAAAAGTCGTCCACAGGTTGGACACCAAGCAATCCTGTCCTCGTGCGCTAGACTTAGCAGCTGGCACGTTTTGGCACGATCAATTTGACTAGTAGCAACCTCAATGGTTATTGCATTTGCCATTTTTAGCCTCTTTTGGCAGATCGTAGTGAGTGCATTCGTAGACACCCTTCGCCACGTCCGCTAGCAGTTCATCTGCCAAGTCTAGAAACTTGGCTACTCGTGCATCAGCCAGTTGATAGTATACGTAACGTCCTCGCTGAGAGCGGATAACCAGATCGCAACAGCGCAGACACCCAAGATGGTTAGAAACATTAGATTGGTTTAGTCCCGTAGCTTCAACAATATCGTTGACAGTTAACGGACCGACACGCAACGCGTTGAGGATGGATAGACGCGAGGAGTCGGAAAAGCCGCGAAAGAGCTTGGCTTTCAAGTCAACTTTATTAGCTACTTTATTAGCTTGAGCAATCATTGGCATTAGTAAAGTTCTAAAATATCAGCTTATCAGCCACTAATAATATTTTGCTGATTTTATCCAAGTAACTCTCTCTAACGATAGACTAACATATCAGTAAGTGATAATATGCTGATAATTACGTCTACAAGCCGATCTGCTTTGGCTTACCTAGCTTGGAATAAGTAATTGAACGGTCGGGAAAGCTTTCCATAATTAAAATCTTCTAGCGAATCACCCAAAATGACATCCACTCCCTCTATCAAAATCCTACAAGCGCAGATTGGCGGTATGGATTGTGGCGGCTGTGCCAAAACCATTGAAGCGAGTTTGCAGCAGCTGCCTGGAGTGACTGAGGTATCTGTGAGTTTTGCGACAGGGCGCTTAAATGTGTCTTTTGACCCTAAGCTCATGAATGAATCTGCCATTCGCGATCGCGTTACCGCTTTGGGCTACACCATTGATATAGCTCCATCTAAAACTAAAAGCCTACAAGCGCAAATTGGTGGCATGGATTGTGGTAGTTGTGCTAAGACGATTGCAGCTAGCTTGCAGCAGTTGCCTGGAGTTGCCGAAGCATCTGTGAGCTTTGCCACTGAGCGTTTACACGTTGCCTATGACCCTAAGCTTGTGAGTGAGGCGGAGATTCGAGATCGCGTCATGGCTTTAGGCTATACCATTGAGCAGGCTCCGGCGCAGTCCTCTACTCAAAAACTTCAAGCCAAGGTGAGTGGAATGGATTGCGGCAGCTGTGCCAAGACTATTGAAGCTAGTCTCCAGAAACTGCCAGGGATTTCTGAAGTTTCAGTCAGTTTTGCAACCGAACGGCTAGAAGTATCGTATGACCCGATTCAGGTCAGTGAATCGGCAATTCTCGATCGAGTTACTGCTTTGGGTTATACCGTCGAGGACGTGACGAGCGCGAATGTAGAAAATACTGGCACTGGCTCTGATGCTATGCCACCTCACCAGCCGACAGCCGCTCGGCGATCGCCAAAATCCGACTTGACAGGTTGGCAGTTCTGGCTGAGGACGCGAAGGGGACAGACCGTCCTTTTCAGTAGCATTGGCTTGGTGCTGGGAGCGATCGTTGAACGGGTATTCTCACTAGATTGGGTCGCCCAAGGCTTCTATGCCATCAGCTTAATTGTTGCCCTGTTGCCGATCGCACGAGCTGCCTGGATCTCTCTGAAACTGCGTCGAGCCGACATGAACTTGCTGATGACGCTTGCCGCAATTGGAGCTGCAATCCTGAACTATTGGTTCCAAGGCGCACTAGTCATCGTCTTGTTTACCTTGGGGACAACGTTACAGACCTTCACCCTCAGTCGCACTCGCAATGCCATTCGCGATTTGATGGATTTAACTCCACCTACTGCTACAGTCAAGCGGAACGGACAGGAACTGTCGCTTCCTGTCGAAACAATTGGGGTAGGCGAAATCCTGACTATTCGACCAGGACAACGCATTGCGTTAGATGGTGTCGTGATGTCTGGAATGAGTGCAGTCGATCAGTCACCAATCACAGGGGAAGCGATTCCAGAAGATAAACAGAAGGGCGATCGCGTCTTCGCAGGCACGCTGAACTCTACTGGCTTTTTGGAAGTTCGAGTAACCCACTCCGTAAAAGACACAACAGTCTCCCGCATCATTCATCTCGTGGAATCAGCTCAAGAGAGCCGCGCTCCGATTCAGCAGTGGGTTGACCGTTTTTCTAACATTTACACGCCAATTGTCCTGACTCTTGCGGCAGGAATGGCATTTATTCCTCCATTGTTCTTTGCTCAACCGTTCAATGTGTGGTTCTACAAAGCATTAGTATTAATCGTCATTGCTTGCCCTTGCGCTTTGGTAATTGCTACCCCCGTTTCTCTCGTGAGTGCAATTGGGGCGGCAACCCGAAAAGGGGTGTTATTCAAAGGCGGCAATGCACTGGAGACAGCCGGACGATTGACAACCCTTGCCTTTGATAAAACTGGCACGATTACTCAAGGAATGCCTGTTGTACAAGAGGTTTATACCTTAGGGGAAATAAGTGCAGATACCGTGCTACTTATTGCCGCCTCTTTAGAACAACGATCGGAGCATCCGTTGGCAAAGGCGATCGTGGCACAAGCAAAAGCCAAGGAAATGGAACTGGAGGAGCCAGAATCCTTTACCGCTGTCCCTGGTAAAGGAGTTTGGGCAAAGTTTAGACAGTTTATTTACTTTGTCGGCAATCGTCGATTGTTTACTGAGCAAGAAATTTCACTATCAGCAGCAGCTCAATCCTTATTGACCGAGATGGAATCACAGGGACAAACTCCCGTGTTAGTCGGGACTCGTCAAGGCTTAATCGGCGCGATCGCTCTAGCAGATGGTTTGCGCCTGGAATCTACAGAAGCGGTTCGAGCGTTGAAACGAATTGGGTTGAAACACCTGGTAATGCTGACAGGCGATCGCTCTCCCGTAGCTAGACAGATTGCTCGACAGGTTGGCATTGATGAACATCAAGCTGAACTTCTACCCGAAGATAAACTCCAGGCAATCTACAAGCTTCGCCGCTCTGGAGTAGTAGGTATGGTTGGAGATGGCATCAACGATACTCCCGCTCTGGCAGCCGCCGATGTTAGTTTTGCAGTAGGTAATATCGACGTTACTCTTGAAACGGCTGATGTTGTACTTACAAGTGGAGACCTGCGACGGTTGGCTTATGCGATTAAACTCAGCCAACGCACCCTGTCAGTCATCAAGCAAAGTATTGTCCTAGCGCTTGTCTTGAATGGCACGTTTATCCTCTTGGGAACTCTAGGGATAATTGGTTTGCCAGTAGCAGTGCTAGAAGATATGGGATCTTCCCTGTTCGTAACGTTCAATGCCATGCGTTTGTTTAATACACGAATTAGCGAAGTTTCATGATAACTCGTAAACAATCTCTTCCCTGGATTCATCGTTGGTCGCGCCCTCTCATAGCAGGAATTGCCACAATCGGGGCAGCAGTCACCGCGTATCTTACGATTACCAAACTCACTGGAGATCCTACTGCTTGCCCAACCGGAGGATGTGATGTGGTTCTCTCCAGTCCCTATGCGACTATGTTTGGGTTGCCCCTCGCGCTGTTTGGTTTCCTTGCTTATGCCAGCATGGTCGTTTTTGCGATCGCCCCTCTGCTAGTTAACCCCTCTGAACAAAAGGCACTCCGCACTAATTTAGAACGCTGGACTGGGCTACTGCTGTTCATGGGGGCAACCGCCATGACAATCTTCAGTGGCTATTTGATGTACTTGATTGCATTTGTAATCAAAGCAGTCTGTATTTACTGTGTTGGGTCAGCATTGCTGTCAACTAGCCTGTTCATCCTGTCCATTATTGGGCGGGATTGGGAAGAAGTTGGGCAACTGTTTTTTACTGGGACGATTGTTAGCATGATTACACTGGTTGGCACACTCGGCGTTTACGCTAACGTGAGCAATCCGCGTGTCGCTGCCCAACCGGGTGGTTATACGATCGCCTCATCCTCTGGTGCAGCCGAAATTGCTTTGGCGCAGCATCTCAAGCAAACGGGAGCCAAGATGTACGGGGCGTTCACCTGTCCCCACTGTCAGAACCAAAAGCACCTCTTTGGTGCAGAAGCCGCCAAGCAGTTGAACTACGTGGAATGCCATCCCCAGGGACAAAACGCGCAGCCCCAGACGTGCCAAGTGGCAGGAATTGAGGGTTTTCCTACCTGGGAAATCAACGGACAAAAATATACCGGAGAAAAGACGCTGCCAGAACTAGCAGATTTGTCGAATTATCAGGGAGCGCGTAATTTCCGAAACGCTCCCCAATCAGGGCATTAGACAGTTAACACAGATGTCTAGCGAGGGGATCTCGAAACTTTAGAAATACCGTTCTGCAACTTTGAAGAAATCTATCAACCCGATAGGTTAGTTTGTTTTTCTGTTAAATCGGAGGTTTACTATGTCTCTACAATTAGGCGATACAGTGCCAAACTTTACTCAAGCGTCGAGTACTGGCGAGATCGATTTCTATGAGTGGGCAGGTGATAGTTGGGTTGTGCTATTTTCTCATCCTGCCGACTTCACACCTGTTTGCACGACTGAGCTAGGTGCTGTTGCCAAACTTAAACCTGAATTCGATCGACGCAATGCTAAAGTGTTGGCACTGAGCGTTGATGATGTCGAATCCCACAAAGGATGGATTGGAGACATTGAAGAAACGCAATCTACCCAGCTCAACTATCCCATCCTGGCAGATCCAGAGCGTAAGGTTTCTGACCTTTATGGCATGATCCATCCTAATGCCAACAATACCTTAACTGTTCGTTCCGTCTTTATCATTGACCCTCAAAAGCAGCTGCGATTAACACTTACCTATCCTGCTAGCACGGGTCGTAACTTTGACGAAATCTTGCGGGCAATTGATTCCTTACAGTTGACTGACAACTACCAAGTTGCTACTCCAGCCGACTGGAAAGAGGGAGATGACTGCGTTATCGTTCCTTCAATTAAAGATCCCCAAGAGTTAAAGCAAAAGTTTCCCAAGGGCTATAAAAAGGTCAAGCCCTATCTGCGGATGACTCCTCAACCGAATAAGTAACCTGTCTCATCTATAAGATGCTGGTGTAGCTGATAAAAAACAGATCTTTGGGCGAGAGAAAGCAGTTGTACTTAGCTTCCTGCTATCTCCGCCCCAGTAGAACTTTTTTGAAGTCACAGCATTAGACGTTCCAAGAGGGCTAGATATGTTTTTTCGGCAGTTGTTCGATCTTGAATCCAAAACATATACCTACTTGATTGCTGACCCCAAAACACAAGAAGCTGTGCTGGTCGATCCAGTTTTGGAACAAGTAGAGCGCGATTGCAATCTGCTTCAGGAGCTTGGCTTTAAGCTGTGTTATTGTTTAGAAACCCATATCCACGCCGACCATATCACTGGAACTGCCAAACTACGGGAGTTGACGGGGAGCTTGGGAATATTGCCAGAAAAGGCACAGGCAGTGTGTGCCGATCGGTTGATTCGAGATGGAGAAATGCTGCTGCTTGGAAGTATTTCTATCCAAGCGATCGCCACCCCTGGTCACACTGGTAGTCACATGGCTTACCGAGTCAATAACGACCGCGTGCTGACAGGAGATGCTCTGTTTATCCGAGGCTGTGGTCGTACTGATTTTCAAGGCGGTGACGCAGCAGTTCTATTCGATTCAGTGACACAGCGGCTATTTACGCTGCCAGATGAAACCCTGGTATACCCTGCTCATGATTACCGAGGATTTACAGTGTCTACAATTGGGGAAGAAAAGCGGTGGAATCCTCGGTTTGCCGGACGAGATCGCGCTAGCTTTATTGAACTAATGACCAACTTAGAGCTACCAAAGCCGCAAAAGATGATGGAAGCGATTCCTGCTAACGAGCATTGCGGTAACTTAGCTTTCCCTCAAATGCTAGCTTCTCGTACTCAACATTAAAGAAGCTGAAAACTTAACAATTTATCATTCTTTTGACAACTAACAATCAATTAAAGCCATGCGGATTGCCAAAAACATTACAGAATTAGTCGGTAGTACTCCTCTGGTGCAGTTGAATAATATTCCCCAAGCCGAAGGGTGTGTGGCGCAAATTGTAGTGAAACTGGAGAGCATGAACCCTTCTGCCTCCGTCAAAGATCGGATTGGTGTCAGCATGATTACTGCGGCAGAGCAAGAGGGATTAATTACTCCAGAAAAGACGACTTTAGTCGAACCAACTTCAGGAAATACTGGAATTGCCTTAGCAATGGCGGCGGCTGCCAAAGGGTATCGGCTAATTCTGACGATGCCAGATACAATGAGCAATGAACGACGATCCATGTTGCGAGCCTATGGAGCCGCTCTCGAACTTACGCCAGGATTTGAAGGCATGAGCGGTGCAATCCATCGAGCGCAGGCAATAGTTGACACAACTCCCAATGCCTATATGCTGCAACAGTTTCGGAACCCAGCTAACGGGTGCGACCTCTATTTGATATGGTTAAAGAGCAACTGGAAAACCATATTGATTGAGTTTATGCCAAAATTGATTCCAGCGCGTGGGGGTTAACCCTCTTCTGTCAAACTGGGTTGAAACCTTGATTTTTCGTTGGCTGAAACCACGTAATTTCGTCAAATTTTCCTAGAGTGACAGAAGAGGGTTAAGACCAAAGTCCGCAAGCTCAGAATCGCTGCTGCTCCCTTTTGCTTCCAACGCATTCCCGAACAACATAAGCGTTGCTTAATCACGGTTTTGCAGGCAGCTTCAGTCACTCCAGAGCCAATGGGATAATGTCTGTCAAGGCATTGAGCATAGTTCATCTGATGCTGATGATTACGGAAATAGGTCACTGCTGCTGCCAGATTATCCTGAATCGTCTGGGAATGTTTTGAGCTTTGAGATAGCTCAAGCATCTGTTCATAGAGTTGAGTGGCGGCACCTGGGTCATGTTTGAGATCATGACAACTATCCTGGAGCCATTGACGCTGCGAAGCTAGTTGATTGGGATAAAGGGCGATGGCAGCGGCTCCTAAATAGCCGGATGCATGATAGAAGTCGAGAATTTGTTCACTGGTATGCTGTTTGAGAAACCGCCAGTTTGACTCTGCAGCATCAGCAATCCCAACGTAGGTGGCTTGAGGGTATCGGGTCTTGGTTCTGGTAATTTCTCGTTCTAGGCGCTCTAGAAAACTGGCTTTCCCATACTCTGGAGTGGCGCTGATGTAAATCGTATGCTGCCGTTCTGCATGAGCGTCATAGAGGGCAATTGTACCCACCATTGCTTCGCGCCATCCCTCTTCACACAGCAACATACAGGTTCCGTCTAAGCCAATGGCTACACTCGTAATCTCTACATCTAGTTTGGGTGGCGCATAGCTCCAACTTTCTTCTTTAGCTTGAATAATGCTGGCAACAGCTTCGCCCAGGCGCTGGATGTAGGAAACTGCGACTGGACGGCGATGATTTTCTCCTAGATCCCGTTGAACCTCTCGTGCTGAACCAGAGGCTAGTTTCGAGGACACCTGTTTGGCAAACTTCGGCGTTGAGGTGATGATGATTCTTCCGTCTCGTTCTAGAGGACAATAGGTCGTTCCACCAAAGAGAGCGTTGATACACATGCCTCGGAACTACCACTTCTCCATAAGGGCGAAGAATAGGCTTTGGGCTGTTCTCCTTTGGTTCGCATGATTTCTCCGCCAATCTCTAGGGGAGAGCCATCGGTATCCAAATATTTCAGGGCTGCAACAGTTGCAATACATCCTGCTGCGTTTAAGCTTTGCTGGATGTTCTCCTCACTCGTCAACATCGAACGACCGATCTCGATGCTCACTTCTAGCTTGACGGTTGACCCCTCAATACTAATTAATTTCGCGCTCATGCTCTGCCCTCTAGACTCCCTTAGAGAACATAAACACGATTTAACAATTAAATCAAGTAGAGGTCACACCCCAGCTAACGTGCAGATTCACAGAGAGACAACAGCAGAGGAAATCTGGTCAGATACAGATGGGCAAGTAGATATGGTGGTGGCTGGAATCGGCACTGGTGGCACAATTACCGGCGTGGCAGAGGTAATTAAAGCACGCAAACCAAGTTTTCAAGCGATCGCGGTTGAACCTGCTAGTAGCCCAGTTTTATCGGGAGGATAACCAGGAGCGCACAAAATTCAGGGCATTGGTGCTGGATTTATTCCCCAAGTCCTTCGAGTGGACTTGCTCGATGAAGTCATAAGCGTGACTGATGAGGAAGCGATTGCTTACAGTCGGCGGTTGGCAGAAGAAGAAGGTCTACTCTCTGGCATCTCCTCCGGTGCGGCGTTGTGTGCAGCAATCCGCATCGCTCAGCGCTCGGAGAACAAAGGAAAATTGATTGTCACGATGCAGCCTAGCTTTGGAGAACGCTACTTGAGTACGCCATTGTTTCAAGATTTAGAGCCACGAGTACCTGCTGTTGTGTAACTAATTGTTCGTGTCAATCGCAGACAATCTTCTATCTCTGCCAAAAGGCTTAAGCGAAGTTACATTCTCACAAAAGCTTTTTTGGCAGAAATCCGCTTCAAGAAGATGGATACTTGTTAAAGACTTTAGCTGTGCCTTTTTTATCGAAGGAGAACACGGTGAATGGATCTCTGCGATCCCCTACTTCCATACCAGGAGTGCCTACAGGCATTTCGGGAACGGATATACCAGTAACATTTGGCTTTTCTTGCAGCAGGCGCTTAACATCATTAACTGGTACGTGTCCTTCGATGACATAACCGTTGACGACTGCCGTATGGCAAGATGCAAGGCGATCGGGAACGCCATACTTTTGTTTGACTGCTTCTGTGTCGGATGCGAGTATGACTTTTGTTTGAAAACCTTGTTTTTTCATATAGTCAATCCATCCACCACAACAGCCGCAGGATGGACTGCGGTAGACAACAATCTCTGGCGTTGCAGATGGTTTTGTCTGTTTTTTACTGACGTTTCGATCGACACTCACCGATCGCCCTAGAGGAGTACCCAGCAAAGAATTGTCTCCCAAGTTCTGCGCTACTGCTGGATAAGTCACCATCGCGACTCCAATGGCAGCACCGATCGCAATCGGGCGCAACCATTTTTGTATTCTCAGAGATTGTTTGTATTTCATTTAAAATCTCACAAATAACAGTTAGTTTTTGACGTTGCTATTGACTTGCTGGCAGATATCGTCCGCATTAATGCCCGAACATAAGGATCGCCTCCCGACATAGCTAGTTGTGGTAAGTAGCCAAAAGGATTTTTTTCAGAAGAAGATTGCTGTTCTCTGCGTCCGTTCCAAATGAGAATCGGTAACGCTAGCACCCCTAAAATAATCAATCTCAACCACCATCTCGACTTTTTAGGTTGTCTGAAGTTGTTTGGCTTGTGACTGAAAGATTTTTGCATTTTCTTAGGGCTAAACAATCAAGAATCGTTCTGGTTTCATAACAGAATAATTTACATTTAGTCGCCTCTATTCTTCATGCGATCGCGTCAATCCCAGTCATCATAACAGAAATTTCTGGCAAATTGCCTTATATCATCTCATCACTTGAACGCGGATCGAGCTGGGGAATCTTCCGAATGAGCAGTAACCCCACGATGGACATCAACCATTTGGAGTGTACGCGATCGCAACTACACCAAACAGAGTTAAATACCTTTTGCTCACAATTTTCTCAACTTTTTTGTCTAACATTAAGATAAAACTACTATTTTTCCACTGGCTCCACGAAACCTTTCTGAGATCCATTAATTGCTGGGAAGGCTTTTTTTCCCTTGTATGGAAATGAGGTGTAACCATGAACAAAAAACTAACTCTCTACAGTTTTGCAGGTTTGCTCGCGGGTAGCGTCGCTATGTTGATGCTCGCTGCTACCCAAGCACTCCCGCAAGCCTCAATTCCGAACATTATTACAGGTATAACCAAGACCGATCGCACGCCGTCAAGAAGTATCTCTCAAGCTACCCCTCTAGGCAACACCACCCCAGTTCCTTCCAGACTGAGAATGATGGGTCAGTCCGACCAACACTTTATCATCATGATGATTCCGCATCATGAAGGGGCTGTGGCAATGGCAGATCTGGCTTTGAGTCGAGCAAAGCAGCCCGAACTGAAAAAACTAGCCGCAACAATTAAAACCACACAGAACAAAGAAATTCAACAAATGCAAACTTGGTACAAGCAGTGGTATGGTACTGATGTTCCTGTTTGGAGACAAGGTATGGGCTGGGGTTGGCATCACCGGAATCGCCAGCAGCAAGGCAATACTCAACCTGACTGGAATTCTGGCATGGGTATGCACCAAGGCTGGAATGACCGAGGTTGGGGATCTGGCGGCGGTTGTTGCATGATGGGTGGTGGATGCATGGGTACAAATATGTATGCCCTGCAAAATGCATCTGACTTCGATCGAGAGTTTATTCAACAAATGATTCCCCATCACCAGATGGGTGTGATGATGGCTCAAATGGTACTGACCCATAGCCAACGCCCTGAAATTCGTCAGATAGCTGAAGCAATTGTCAAAAGTCAAACGGCTGAAATCGACCAAATGCAACAATGGTATCAAAAGAGGTATCAAACATCATGAGCTGATACTTTAGTAAATTCCCGAACGCTAAATAAGTTTGGTAGCGATCGCAAAACTTTCTTTGCCCCAGATTAGCAAGTTTCCAGTAGGTTAGCTGACTTCTGTGTGGGAGGTACGAATATTACAATTGAATATAAATTCACAAAATAACAAGTTATAGCGTTCCTCCATCTAGAAGCATCTTCCAGTCTTCAAAAAATAGCTGGTTGTCAACTGTAGTTAATCAAAGTTTTCCTTCTTACACAAATATCCCAGCCCCAAGGAGGGGGTTCAGTATGTCAAAACAACCAGCTCGTAGTGGTTCTAGTGGTTTAATCGCGGCGATTGCAGCAGTAGTAGTGGTAGCAGGAGGGGGTACTGCTTGGTGGATTTGGCATTCTACTAAATCTCCAACATCACCAATTACCCCCAACACAGTGCAACAGTCGCCGTCGCCATCTGTACAGCCGAAGGTTGAGCAAACGGCACAAGTTTTTTGGCTAAAGGACACTGGTAGCAACCAAGAGTTGGTTTCCGAAGCGATTGCAGCTACTGCCGATCGCCAGCCCAGTACAATGTTAAAAGCGGCTTTCAACAGTTTGTTAGCGGGACCTCAGAAGGGAGAGGTAACTACTACCATTCCAGCCAGAACAAAGCTTCGGAACGTGAAAGTTGAGCCAGATGGCGTTCGCGTCAATTTGTCCGAAGAATTCACTACTGGCGGTGGTAGTGCTGCTATGATTGGGCGCGTGGCACAAGTTATTTATACTGCCACGAGTTTAGATCCAAAAGCAAAGGTCTGGATTGAAGTAGAAGGCAAACCGTTGGAAGTTTTGGGCGGTGAAGGTTTAGAACTAGAGCAACCGCTCACCAGACGAAGCTTTGAGGAAAACTTTACGCTATAAACACTAGTCTATAAACACTAGTTATAATGACACGCAAGGTTAGTTCGAGATTCTAGTATCCAAATGCTTTTAGACAGGGAATTAAATCCAGCTAACTTCATGCGTCAGTACAAGGTACGATATGCAGGGTAGGCTTAAAAAATTAGTGCTTTATATGACGGCGTACTGTTATTCCCAAGGTTCTCCATTCTGAAAGTGCTGTAATCGTAATTGCAAAAATCGTCCACTCTTGGGGACTTTAGTTTGGCTGACTTTTTTTCGCTTGCGTAGTTGCACTATCTGTGGTGTTCTCCAATGATGTTTTAGTGCTGGGTATTGGTGTAGTACTCGCTGCAACAGTGACATCATACTTTAACTGAAACGGCTGGAAACTACCTTGAGTTTTTGGCGTGCAGCTTAACTCCAGTTGATAAAGCCCAGTCTTGGGAAAGACGATATCCGCTCCAGGAATACCCTGATACTTTTCAGCATTAATAGCTTTGACGGTAGGCTGTAGCACGGGGGAGTCACCTCCTTTGCGAGGTTGCGAGTAAACAGCCATTTGACAATTAGCCTGCTCTAATGGCAGGATTTGCCCTCCCTTGCGGGTCAGTACAATCCAAGCTCTAGCAGGTTCTCCAGCTTTGGGAGCGTGATTAGGCTCAACGTGCCAAGTACCAGCCACGTCCCCAGATATCTTAATGTTGTGGGCAGAAGCTGGGCTAATAAGTGAGGCGAAAAGCAGAGTCCAACCAAGTGTTCGCTCTAGATGTAATCGACGTGGCATAGGATTTTTTTGTCATTACTTGCATGAAGCAACTGCCTCTGTCAAAAGACGAGCTGTCAAACTTCACTACACCAAAGTTGTTGGGCTATCTTGAGTCAGGGTGGCGACCCAAAGAGCGTTCTTTCATTTGATTCGTCCAAGTGTTCTGCCGCACAGCGATACAGGTTGATAATATGGTTATCAGCCAAACCGTAATAAACGTTGCGACCTTCTCGACGGTAGCTGACTAAACGCATGGCTTTCAATAATCGCAGTTGATGAGAAACAGCCGATTGGCTCATTTTCGTCAACGCCGCTAAGTCACAGACGCACAACTCTTGGGAAGTAAGAGCAGATATGAGGCGCAGACGGTTTGGATCTGCTAGCACTGCAAAAAATTCTGCCATCTGCTGTGCCTTTGTTGTGGGTAAGATTTGTGTCTTTGAAGAGCTAACGCGATCGATGAGATGCACTGGATGAATTTCACAGGTCGATGCATCCGGACTAAGAGGTGGGGTATCTTCTAGCTTTTTCTTACGCTTGTTCATTAAAAGCAATGGCGATCGATCTTACTCATGTTATCTAAAATGAGAATCATTGTATATGTGAACATTTATTCAGTAATTATATGTATTGTATTAAAATGCTAGCAGTTAACTTTTGTTGGGTACGCTTGGAGTGGCTCGGACTAGTCGTGGCGGTTTTAGCAGATACGGAAATCCCTTTGCTGGTAACTGCTAATGGAATGTGATTGTTTAGAGCCAGCAGTACCAACCTAAGAGCGGTAAGCATTCTTTTGCATACAATTGTTTAGCCTCATATTCAACTTCATCCACAACAGTTTCATGAAGAAACGATCTTCTACTCCTTGGACTCATCGCTATTCGCGCCCTTTAATGGCAGGACTTGCTACTGTGGGTGCTGTAGTCACTGCCTATCTCACTGTCGTTAAATTTTCTCAAGGCTCTGCTGCCTGTCCGACTAAAGGCTGCGATATCGTACTTGCCAGCCCCTACGCTACTGTCTTTGGTTTACCACTGGCGTTATTTGGCTTTCTCGCCTACGCTAGCATGGTAATCTTCGCTGTGGCTCCTCTACTTGTAAATTCACAGTCCAATAAGGCTCTGCGCTCGCAGTTGGAGAACTGGACTGGGTTGCTATTGTTTGCTGGTGGAACAGCGATGATGGTTTTCAGCGGCTACCTGATGTATCTACTCGCTTTTGAGATTAAGGCAGTCTGTATCTATTGTGTTGGCTCGGCAATCCTATCAGCACTTCTATTTACTTTGGCGCTCTTGTGTCGGGATTGGCAAGATATCGGTCAACTGTTATTCACCGGATTTATCGTGGTAACGATCGTGCTAATCGGCACGCTAGGAGTTTATATCAACGCGAAAACTCCAGCAGTCGCCGACTCCAGCCATAGTACGGAGCAACCCTCACCAGGGGGATACCCCATTACCACTAGCTCCGGCAAAGCAGAGATCGCTCTGGCACAACACCTGAAGCAGATTGGCGCAGTCTTCTATGGCGGCTTCTGGTGTCCGCACTGCCACGACCAAAAACAACTGTTTGGTCGGGAGGCAGTTAAGGACATTCCTTATGTGGAGTGCGATCCTAAAGGCAAAAATCCTCAAACAAAGCAGTGTCAAGCTGCGGGGGTACAAGGATATCCCACCTGGGTAATTAACGGCAAAACTGTTACGGGGACTCAAAGCTTAGAAGAACTGGCACAACTTTCTGGCTACAAAGGACCGCGTAACTTTCAAAATTCTCTGCCTGCTGAAAAGTAGCCAGGAGGCGATCGCCAGAAACCTTATCCTAAGAATTACCTTGAGATTGAACGCCATTTTCCCAATCATCAGAGCAGGTATTTCGTTTTGAGCAGCACAGAGATTACACACAGTAGACAAAAGTCACGTTTACTTTGGATTATCTGGAAGCAGAAAGTAAGCCCACTCGAAAAGGCAATTGAACTTTGGAGCTACACCCTTTCACTCTTAGCAGTTTAGGAACGAGTTAAATACACCACAGGCAATGAAGTGTAACTAGAGACGATCCAGCTCCCTAAAGAACACTTAGGTAGATACTTTATCAAGTTAGTGTCTCTACTTATGAATGACATCCGTAGAGACACTAATATTTTGCTTCAGAAGAATATCATTCGTTTTTTGGTAAATAATCCACGCTCCACTAAATTGATAGTTAATTATGAAATTAGGATGAAAATAACTTAGTTTCAAACTTATGCTGGAGTTACATCAATTTATTTTAAACTGATTAGCATATAAATATGAATTCAGGATGAAAAAAATGTTGATTTAAAAGATGTTGACTCAAGTGCAAACTATAGAATAGCTCTCCGAGCTTATTTTAGCTACTTCTAGACAGTAATAGAGAAATAATTAAATTTTTATTAAATGTAGTAATATCTTGAAAATATTAAAAATATATATGTATGAAATGACAAGACTTAAGAAGTAATGCTATTAATAGGAACGATAATAGCTGAGAAACTAGATGCGTTTTCCAATGAAGCGTTCGGAAGTAAGAATAAGTAAAATTACTGTAAAAACAATACTTCCTTCTATTGTTCTATAAGCTTCCTGCGGGGGATAAGAACAAAAGCTAACGTTTATTTGGTAAACGTTCTCTACTCTGCTGAGCTGACAAGGGGAGAGGAGACATACCTCTTTTACTGCTGTGCAACGATTGTCTAAGGCAACTCAGCTAAATGAGTAAAGAATTTCTCGAATTGTCGCTCTTGAAGTTTTTGTACTAAAAAAGTGTGAGGGAAAGTGTCTAATATTTTGTGGAAATACCTACTACTAAGCTCGGCTGCTTTCGGAATATTTTTGATGTCAAGCGTAGCTGCCTCGACAGCGGCTCCAACTCCAAAAACTACTAAAGTTTCTGAACTACAAGCTGCACAGATAAAAGCTTTAAAGAGAGAGACGAATTCGATAGAGATTATCCACGATAAACCAAAGGGGACTGCATCTGGGGCAGATGTGCTTGAGGCTGGTAAGGCAGAAGCCACGATAGCTCAAGCGACTACAATCTCCTCCACGGAATATTCCAATGCCATGCAAGCAATTCCAGCTACAAGTCTCCCTGGATCTGCGTCTCCTATCTCTTCAATTCGAGCCAATCCCCACAGCAATGAAGACAAGCTCGATGATTCGTTGGCTCAAGTTACCTCAGTATCCCAACTATCCGACGTACAGCCTAATGACTGGGCATTTCAAGCATTGCAGTCATTGGTGGAACGATACGGCTGCATTGCGGGGTATCCCGACGGAACTTATCGCGGCAACCGCGCTCTGACTCGTTATGAATTTGCCGCTGGTTTGAATGCCTGTCTAGATCGAGTGAATGAATTAATTGCCACAGCTACGGCTGACAATGTAACCAAAGAAGATCTGGCAACTCTACAGCGGTTGCAAGAAGAGTTTTCTACCGAACTTGCTACGCTTCGCGGACGAGTTGATGCCTTGGAAGCTCAGACATCTGAATTAGAAGCCAATCAATTTTCCACCACGACTAAACTCAACGGGCAAGTCATCTTTGCTTTGAGTGGAGCTGTTGGGAAAGACAAAGCCGTTCCTTCTGGCGTGACAGCAGGTTCGGCTGGCAGGGTGGATGAAAATTTCACCCTTAGCAATCGGGTGCTGTTAGATTTCGAGACTAGTTTTACTGGTAAAGATACGCTGACTGTCTCGCTTTATGCCAATAACTTCCCTGATTTTAGAGACGCAACAGGTACTAACATGGGACGACTCGTGTACGAACGAGATACCGTTGGTTCTACCGAAAATGACTTGGGAGTGTTTTATCTCGCCTATGAATTTCCGATAGGCGATCGCCTGACGGTTCTTGTCGAACCTTACGGTGGTGTTTTAGGAGATTTTGTCGATCTGATCGATCCCTACTTTGGAGATGTAAAGGATGGTGCTATTTCTGCGTTTGGCTACCGCAGTCCCATCTATTCGCAAGTTGGGTTTGGTTCAGGGGCAGGTT